>JADGCO010000005.1 GCA_015228935.1 Magnetococcales bacterium
AGGGCGCAGCCCTTCCCCCTGGACCCCCATCCCAGTCTTTTAGACGTTTCTTTAGTACCGATACCAGGCCGACTTGAAAGGACCATCGGCAGAAACCCCGATGTATTGGGCCTGTTTTGCGCTGAGCCGGGTCAATCTGGCCCCCAGTTTGTCCAGGTGCAGCCGGGCCACCTTTTCATCTAGATGCTTCGGCAGGACATGGACGCCGATGGGATATTTGCCCGGATTGGTCCACAACTCGATCTGGGCCAGAACCTGGTTGGTAAAGGAGTTGGACATCACATAACTCGGATGTCCCGTGGCACAGCCGAGATTGACCAGACGCCCCTCGGCCAGAATGATGATCCGCTTGCCATCCGGGAAGATGACGTGATCCACCTGGGGTTTGATGTTTTCCCAGGTCAGATTGCGGACGCTGGCAATATCGATTTCCGAGTCGAAATGACCGATATTGCAGACAATGGCCTGGTTTTTCATCCGTTCCATGTGGGCCCGGGTGATGATGTCCACATTGCCGGTGGCGGTGACGAAGATATCCCCCTGGTCGGCGACATCATCCATGGTGACCACCCGATACCCCTCCATGGTGGCCTGCAAGGCACAGATGGGATCGATTTCGGTCACCCAGACCGTGGCCCCCAAACCGCGCAGGGATTGGGCACACCCCTTGCCGACATCCCCATATCCGCAGACCACGGCAATCTTGCCGGCAATCATGACATCGGTGGCCCGTTTGATGCCGTCCACCAGGGATTCCCGACAGCCATAGAGGTTGTCGAACTTGGACTTGGTCACCGAGTCGTTGACATTGAAGGCAGGGACTTTCAAGGTTCCCTTTTGCATCATTTCGTACAGACGATGCACCCCGGTGGTGGTCTCTTCGGAAAGCCCCCGGATTTGTTTGAGGATGGCGGCATGTTCGGGCCGGTGCAACACCAGGGTGACATCGCCGCCATCATCGAGAATCATGTTGGGGACCCAGCCGTTGGGTCCCTGGATGGTTTGATCGATACACCACCAGAACTCCTCTTCGGTCTCGCCTTTCCAGGCAAAGACCGGAATGCCGGCGGCGGCAATGGCGGCGGCGGCATGGTCCTGGGTGGAAAAAATGTTGCAGGAAGACCAACGCACTTCGGCGCCCAGGGCCACCAGGGTTTCAATCAGCACGGCGGTCTGGATGGTCATGTGCAGGCAGCCGACAATCCGCGCTCCTGCCAGTGGCTGCTGATTCTTGAATTCGGCCCGGACCGACATCAGGCCGGGCATTTCGGTTTCGGCAATGGCGATTTCCTTGCGACCCCAGGCCGCCTGGGAAATGTCCGCGACCTTGTAATCTCCCGCCGTGGTCACGGCTGCCAGTTTCGTGGCTGCTGCTCTGCTCATGAAAAACTCCCTTTTTTCAGACACTCATTTTATTCAGACACTCATTGACCCGCCGCTTTTTTCAGCTCTTCGGCCTTGTCGGTGCGTTCCCAGGTGAAATCGGGATCTTCGCGGCCAAAGTGACCGTAGGCTGCGGTTTTGCGATAGATGGGTCGCAGCAGATTCAGGTGACGGATGATGGCGCGGGGTCGCAGATCGAAGACTTGCAGCACGAGCTGTTCGATCCGTTCATCGGGGAGGCGTCCGGTGCCGAAGGTTTGCACCATCATGGAGACCGGCTTGGCCACACCGATGGCATAGGCCACCTGGATTTCGCAACGGGATGCCAGACCGGCGGCGACAATGTTTTTGGCCAGATAGCGTCCCATGTAGGCCGAGGAGCGGTCCACCTTGGAGGGATCCTTGCCCGAAAAGGCCCCGCCGCCGTGATGGCCCATGCCGCCGTAGGTATCGACGATGATCTTGCGTCCGGTCAGGCCGCAGTCGCCGACCGGGCCGCCAATGACGAACCGTCCGGTGGGGTTGACATAATACTCAATATTGCCTTTGACCAGGTTGGCGGGGAGGGTGGGTTTGATGATCTCTTCGATGACCGCCTGGCGCAGGTCTTCGTGGGAAATTTCCGGGCCGTGCTGGGTGGAGACCACGACGGCCTCGATGGCCTGGGGGCGACCCTCTTCATAGCGGATGGTCACCTGGGATTTGGCGTCCGGGCGGAGCCAGGGGAAACGCCCGGAACGGCGCACGGCGGCCTGTTTTTCCATCAGGCGATGGGCATAGTAGATGGGGGCCGGCATGAGAACCGGGGTTTCGTCGCAGGCATAGCCGAACATCAGGCCCTGGTCGCCGGCACCCTGATCGAGTTCCGAGGAGCGGTCCACGCCCTGGGCAATGTCGGCAGACTGTTTGTCCAGGCTGACCAGAACCGAGCAGGTGTTGTAGTCGAAGCCCATCTTGTCGGCGGAGTTGTAGCCGATTTCGGCGATGGTCTTGCGGGTGACACCGGTATAATCCACGACGGACTGGGTGGTGATTTCACCGGCGATCACCACCATGCCGGTGGTGATCAGGGTTTCGCAGGCCACCCGGCTGCGGGGATCGCCTGTCAGACAGGCGTCCAGAACTGCATCAGAAATTTGATCCGCAACCTTGTCGGGGTGACCCTCGGATACGGACTCTGACGTAAACAAATAATTACGTGACATGCGTGTCGTCTCCAAAAAAAATCGGCCCAGGGGCCATGGTTTTCCAACCTGATCATTATGCCAACCCCACTGCGGGCGGCAAAGAGAATTCTGCTACGGGTGACTTTCTTCCAGGTCCCGATGGCGGACCAGGACCCGATATCCTTGTTGTTGCAACCGTTTGCCCAGGGTATCGGCCAGGTAGACAGAACGGTGGCGTCCACCGGTACAGCCGATGTCCACGGTAAAGTAGCGTTTTTTTTCCTTGCCATAGCGTGGCAGGAGATAGTCGAACAAACTTTGCAGGCGGGCCAGGAATTCCAGGGCTTCGCCATCTTTTTCCAGGAATCCGCGCACCTCCGGATCGAGGCCGGAGAGGGGGCGCAGGTTGGGATCATAATGGGGATTGGCGAGAAACCGGCCATCGAGGACCATGTCGGCATCGGTATTGGAACCGTATTTGAAGCCGAACGAGCGGATGAACACCAGGGGATCGAGGGGGTCGGTTGTGGTTTGAAACAGATTGTGCAGACGATCCTTGAGCTGGGGAATGGTCAACAGGGAAGTATCGATGATCAGATCCGACAGGGCGCGCACTTCTCCCAGGCGTTCGATATCCAGCGCGACGGCCTCCTGGACGGTGCAGTTGCTGGCGAGCGGATGGCGGCGGCGGGTTTCGCGATAGCGGCGGATCAACACCTGGCCATTGGATTCCAGAAAGAGCGTTTCCAGGCGGATCACCCGCTGGCGAATCTGGTCCAGACACGCCCGGAAGTGCAGGGGGCACTCCTGATCGTCCCGCATGTGGACACCGATGGCGAGGCGTTGGCAGCGCTGGCGTTCGGTGGGTGTCAGATGGTCCAGGTAGAGGGGAATCTTGGCCATGGGGAGATTGTCCACCCAACTGAAACCAAGGTCCTCCAGATATTTCAGGGCACTGGAGCGTCCGGCCCCGGAGAGACCTGTCACCAGGACAATATGGGCAAGAAGAGGCGTCGTCACGGCGAATCCGGTGTCAGGAGGGCTGCCTGGTACAGGGACTCCCGGTCCATGGCGAGCATGAGACGGCGGTGGGAGTGGGGTTGCCGCAGCAGACGGGTGACGGTGGCCAGGGCCTGCAAGTGGGTTTCGTGGGCTTCTGGCGGAAAAAGCAGGGCCATCACCAGATGGACGGGTTGTCCATCCATGGCGGCAAACTCCACGCCACCCCGGGAGCGACCCATGGCGGCGATGGGAGCGGGCAGGCCGGGCAGGCGACCATGGGGAACGGCAATTCCCTGCCCGATACCGGTGCTGCCCAGACGTTCGCGTTCCCAAAAAATATCCAGGATGCGCCTGGGTCTGGTCCCCGAAATATCGGCGGCCAGGACTCCGGCAAGCTGGGTGAGAACCCCATCCTTGTCGGTTTTATCCAGTTCCAGGATGACGCGGGTCTCCTTGAGGAAAAGCGACATGCGCATGGTCAATTGGATATTTGCTTGCGGCGTGACGAGGAAGGGATTCCCATGGCCTCCCGGTATTTTGCCACGGTCCGGCGGGCCACGACAATTCCTTGCTCTTCCAGATGTTTGGCAATTTTTTCGTCCGAAAACGGGCGGCGAGCCGATTCGCTTTCCACGAGTTTGCGAATCTTGTATTTGACCGCTTCCGAGGAGTGGGTTTCGTCCGAATCGTTCGACGCCAGAGAAGAGGAGAAGAAATATTTCAATTCAAAGATACCCCGGGGGGTATGCATGTATTTATTGCTGGTCACCCGTGAGGTGGTGGATTCATGGACGCCGACATCCTCGGCGACATGTTTGAGAATAAGGGGTTTGAGGTGTTCCTGGCCATATTCCAGAAAATCCTTCTGGAAGCGCACGATGCTTTCGGCGACACGGAAGATGGTGCTGGAGCGTTGTTCCAGGCTTTTGATCAGCCATTGGGCGGAGCGGGCATTTTCGGCCAGGAAGCGCTTGTCCTGGGGGGAGAGGCGTCCATCCATGGCGTCCTGATAATATTTATTGAGGCGCAATTTGGGGACGGTTTCGGGATTGACTTCGACCACCCATTCACCGTTGATTTTGCGCACGAAGACATCGGGTGCCACATAGCCGGCATTGTCGCTGCCGAAGGCGAGACCCGGTTTGGGGTTCAACGAGTGGATGACCGAGACGGCATCGGCGAGATCATGTTCATCCAGTTTCAGGATGCGGGCCAGTTTGCGAAAATCGCGGCGACCCAGATCGTCCAGGTGGTCCAGGAGATCGGTATAGGGGGTGTGGGCCATGCCCAGATTCTTGAGCTGCAACCGCAGACATTCGGCCAGATTGCGGGCACCGACGCCGGCGGGTTCGAAGGATTGCACCAGGATCAGGGCATCTTCGACCTCTTCCACGTCATAGCCGGACATTTCGGCGAAACTTTCCAGGTCGCCGACCAGGTAGCCATTGTCGTCGATGCCATCGATCAGGGCGGTGCCGATGACCTGCTCTTTTTCCGAGATGGCCGAGAGACCCAACTGCCACATGAGGTGATCCGCCAGGGTTTTGGAGCGGACCAGGGTATTTTCCAGGGGGGGTGCTTCGCTGCTGTTGCTGTTGTTGGGGTCGTGTTCGAAGGCGGGGGCATCGGCGTAGATGTCGGACCAGGAGGCATCGACCGGGAGGTCGGCATCGAGTTGGCCTTCCTTGCCTTCGGTGGGCAGGCCTTCCAGCAGGGATTCGGATTGCGGGCGTGCCAGCATCATGTCATCCGGGAGGATATCGCCGGAGGTGTCGCCGCTGGCCCTGTCGCCTTCGAGGTTCAGATCGTTGCCGGACCCTTCGTCGGCTCCCTCTTCGACTCTTTCCAGGAGGGGGTTGCGTTCCAGTTCTTCTTGCAGATATTCGGCCAAATCCATACTGGACATCTGCAACAGCCGAATGGCCATCTGCAACTGTGGTGTCATCACCAGTTGCAAGCCCATCCGAAGTTTCAGTTCCAATCCCAGCGCCATGGATCTTGCCCCTACCTGATCGTGAATGGTTGACGAGTGTACTCTCCGGTCATACTGCCTGAAAAACGTGTTGCAATCCACCCGGATGGTGGAATTTTACAGTTGAAAGGACTCTCCCAGATACAATTTTCTGACCTGGGCATCATCGACGACCTGCGCGGGGGTGCCGGCGGCCAGAACGCGGCCATCGGAGAGTATATAGGCGCGGTCACAGATTCCCAGGGTTTCGCGCACGTTGTGATCGGTGATCAACACGCCGATCTCCCGGCTCTTCAGGTGCCGGACGATGGATTGTATATCGCCGACGGCCAGTGGATCCACGCCTGCAAAGGGTTCATCGAGCAGAATGTAGCGGGGGTGGATGGCCAGAGCCCGGGCCACTTCCACCCGGCGGCGTTCACCGCCGGAAAGGGCGTAGCCGTGGGTCTGCCGCAAATGAGCCACCCCCAGTTCGGTCAACAGTGAATCGAGGCGTTCCAGACGTTCCTGCCGGGTCATGGGCAGGGTTTCCAGGATGGCCAGGACATTGTCCTGAACGGACATTTTGCGAAATACCGAGGGTTCCTGGGGCAGGTAGGAGATGCCGGCCCGTGCCCGCTGGTACATGGGTTCCCGGGTGATGTCCCGCCCATCGAGGCGAATGGACCCTTTTTCCGGGGCCAGCAGGCCAACCAGCATGTAAAAGGTGGTCGTTTTGCCGGCACCGTTGGGTCCGAGCAGACCCACCACTTCTCCCGGGGCCACCTGAATGTTGACGCCGTTGACCACCATGCGGCCACGGAAGCCTTTGCCGATTTCGTGGGCCTCCAGGCATCTCGGATCGATTTGATTGACTTCCGGGGCGTGCGTGGCAAGCATCATGGCGACCCGCCCGGTGTGGTTCTGGTTTCCGTGGGGGTGGCCGGGGATGCGCCACCTGGAGGGGATCTGGTTTCCGTGGGGGTGGCTGGGGATGTGCCACCTGTGGGGGATCTGGTTTCCGTGGGGACGGTGGACAGGAAGGCCTTGACCTGTCTGTTGCCACCGCTTTTGACCACCATCCGTTCCAGGCGGCGGTCCGGGGTCAGGGTGAGCAGGATACGTTCGCCTTCGAGGCGATTGTCGCCTTGTTTGACGACCACATGGCCGGTCTTGCCGATCAGTTCCACGGTGCGGGCGGTCATTTTATAGATGGCTGCATCGGCGGTGCCGTGATAATCGGCCTGTTCCAGGACGACATGTCCGGTGGCCTGGACTTCCTGGACCTTGACCCGGCGGCTGTCGCCCTTGTTCGGAGAGGCGTAGGAGACGGTCATCTGATCGGCAGAGAGACGCATATCCTTTTCGATGGCCAGGACGTGACCGGAAAAGAGTGCGACCCGGTTTTTGTCGTCCATTTCCAGACGATCCGAGGTGATGACAAGCTCGGCTGATTTGTCCTGGGCCGGGGCAGCATCACCTGCTCGGGTGAGCAGGCCCCCGGTCAGGAGCAACAAAGAGACAAGAAAATTCCAACGCATCCGTGGCATGGCTAAACCGCATCGTGAAAGCCGTCAGGGAAAACCGCCCTGACTCGCTGCAACACTTTGATTTGTTGCGTATCCTGGTAAACTTCCAGACCTGTTCCAGTCACTTCGATTCCCCTGCCGGTGGCCCGGAAAGACCGATCTGTCACAAACAGGTGCTGTTGTGGGTCATATCTCAATTGACTGGTTGTCAGGTGCAGATCGGCACCATCGGTGATATGGACCGAGCCGATGAAGGTCATTTCACGGCTCTGATTGTCGAAGGTACCCTTATGGGCGGTGATGGTGATCTCTGTACCGCTTTCGGTAAAAACGGTCAGATGGGGTTGCATGGCCAGGATGCGTCCAGAGTCTGGTTTCTGGGCACTGGCCGCAGTCAGGGACCATTTTTGGCGTTGTCCATCATCCTGGACCAGGTGAATGCCGGTCGCCGTGGCTTCATTGTGAGCGTCAGGGGTTGCGCTGGCATGCGCATTTGCATGGGCACTTGTATGGGGAGTTGTCCCGGCACCAGAACCGGCCCTGACACCCTGTCTGACAGGGGACGTGGTGCCCGGTGGCTCAGGAGGAAACGCAGCTGTCTGTGACAAGGGAGCGTGGACGGAGCCTCCCTGGAAAGACAAGTGCCAGGTCAATCCGCCCATGATTGTCAGGGAAATGCCCAGAAACAGATATTTCATGTGGCGTCTGGGCATGGCAGAGATCCTTATTGTTCGGTCCGGGTTCCAGCCATGCGGGCCATGATGGCTGGCCAGTGACCCTGAACCTGGAGGATGCCATCGATCAGCTCCCGCACAGCCCCCCGACCCCCGCCGACCCCGGCCACCCAATGGGCGGCCCGGATGGCTTCGGGATGGGCGTCTCCCGGGGCTGCGGCCAGGCCTACCTGATGCATGACGGCCAGATCCACCAGATCATCGCCCATGTAGGCGCATCGAGCAGCGTCCAAACCCATTTCCCGCAGGCGATCCTGAAGGCAGCTCCATTTGTCGGTGGCTCCCTGGTGCAGGAAGGAGATGCCCAGTTCCGCAGCCCGTTTGCGCACGAGTTCGGAGCGTCTGGCTGTGATCCAGCCTACAAACAGCCCCGACTCCAGCAGGAGGCGGATGCCCAGACCATCCCGGGCGTGAAACCGTTTGGCTTCGGTACCCTCGCAATCCAGATAGTAGATGCCGCCGTCGGTCAGGACACCATCGACATCCATGACCACCAGGCGGATATGCTGTGCCCGCTCCCGCAACGACGCTGACCATGCCGACGGGCCGTTCACAGCAAACCTGCCTGCAACAGGTCGTGCAGATGAATCACGCCGACCAGAGGGCCGGTGCCCTGACGCACGAACAGACTGGTGATTTTGTTTTCTTCCATGATTTTGACGGCCTCGACGGCCAGTGCTTCCGGTCCTATGGATTTGGGATGTCGGGTCATGATCTCTCCTGCCTGGCGTTGCAACAGTCGTTCATCGCGTTCCAGCCACCGTCGCAAATCTCCATCGGTAATGATGCCACACAGATCACCTGCCGCATCGCGGACGCCCGTCATGCCAAAGCGTTTGGCGGTCATTTCAAACAGGGCATCCCGGACGGTATCGTTTTCGTTCACCAGGGGGATGCGCTCTCCCTGGTGGGTCAGATCGGCGACCCGCAGCAGCAATTTTTTTCCCAGGGCACCGCCTGGATGGCGTTCGGCAAACTGTTCGGAGTTGAAACCGCGTTTGCGCAACAGGGCCACGGCCAGGGCATCGCCCATGGCCAGGGCAACGGTTGTGGACGAGGTGGGTGCCAGATTCAGGGGGCAGGCCTCGCGTTTGACCGCCACATCCAGGCTGACATGGCTCTCCCGGGCCAGGGTGGAATCCTGGCGTCCCACCAGGGCAATCAGGGGAATGCCCAGGCGTTTGATCACCGGCAGCAGGGCCACCACTTCCCAGGTGTCACCGCTGTTGGACAGGGCCAGGACAACGTCCTTGGGTGTGAGCATGCCCACATCGCCGTGACTCCCTTCAGCAGGATGCAAGAAAAATGCCGGAGTTCCGGTACTGGCCAGCGTGGCAGCAATTTTTTTGCCGATCAGACCGGATTTTCCCATGCCGGTGACCACCACCCGTCCCTGGCAACTGTACAGAATGGCGACACTCTGTTCAAACCGTGCATCGAGCCGGGCTGCCGCAGCCAGGATTTCTTCGGCTTCCAGACGCAGGGTTTCCCTGGCTCGTTCGAGTGTGGAGGGTTCGGTCGGCATGCTTCCTCTGTCAGGGTCCGCAAGGGTGACGAATAATTCCACGACAAGACCCTTCCGGTTTTGCATAATGGGACAGCATGGCGTGGGGAAGGGTGTCACAGCGTCATTATACAGACGCCCTGCCCGTAGAAACCACCGTTATTGACACCCGATTTTGGAATTGGTTTTCACTTGATCGCCCTGGAGGATAGTAAATCCATGATTATGAACGACAATGACATGATCGATATGCTGCGTGCGGCCCGCACCATCGCCGTGGTGGGGTTGTCGCCGAAAGCCGACCGCCCCTCCTACCGTGTAGCTGCCTACATGCAAAAGGCCGGCTATCGGATCATTCCGGTGCGTCCGGGAGGTGGCAAGGTATTGGATGAAGAGTCCTATGACTCTCTGGATGCCATTCCAGCGGAGATCAAGATTGATATCGTCGATGTGTTCCGCCGCCCGGAAGATACGCCCCCCATTGCCGAAGCTGCCGTGCGGCGGGGTGCCCGGTATTTCTGGTTGCAGAGCGGCATCCGCAACGATGCGGCCATGGCCGTTGCCCGCCAGGGCGGATTATTGACCACCCAGGACCTCTGCCTCATGGTGGAACACCGACGACTGGCCGCCAGTTTGTGAGACTCATTCGCCTCCCAACGAGTTCAGGACCCTCCCAACAGATTCAGAACTTGTTTGGCCTGGAGGTTGGCCTGGGCGATGACGGCGACCCCCATCTGTTGCAGGATGGCATTGCGGGCGAGTTTGCTGGTTTCCAGAGAAATGTCGGCATCCATGACATTGCCATTGGCGACGGTCATGTTTTCTGCGTAAGAAGTCAGGTTGGATGCCGAGGATGACAGGCGGCTTTGCAAGGCACCAATCGTGGCCCGGATGTTGGAAACACTGGTGATGGCGTTGTCCACGAGGGTGATGGCGAGTGTTGCCGCTGTCCCATCCGTGCCTCCCAGGCTGGTATCGGTGGAAACGCCAACTCCGGATGGTGTCGCGCTGAGAAAGGTCAGAGAGACCAGATCGCCACTCATGGGGCCTATCTGGATCATTTTGCCGGTGAAACTGCCCATCAACAGACCAATGGAATTGTATTTCGTCTCCTGGGCCACCCGTAATATTTCCGAGGAGAGTGACTGGAATTCCAGGTTCATGTTGGCGCGGTCAGCGGTCAGATAGGTGGCATTGGAGGCCTGGACCGCCAGTTCCCGCATGCGTTGCAGGTTGGAGGTGGTTTCTGCCATGGCATCGTCAGCCACCTGGGTCAGAGATATGGCGTCATTGGTGTTGCGCAGGGCCTGGTTGGATCCGCGAATCTGGGAAATCATTTTTGACGCAATGGCCAGACCACCCGGATCATCCTTGGCGCTGTTGATGCGCACCCCGGAGGCCAGTCTTTGCAGGCTGGTCGCCAGGGACTTGGTCGTATTGTTGACCGCATTGATCGCCAGAAGTGCGGCCATGTTGGAGTTGATCGTGATCGGCATCTGTACGTTCCTTCTGCGGCGGTTTCTGACCTGGCAGGGGCGGTCAAACGGCAGGGCGGTTTCAGATTCCTGCCCAATACCGGTTATGTAAAATACAAATCCCCTGTTCTCCTTATCGGTCTCCCGGGTCGTATGCTTGAGAAAAAAAATTCAACCTGGTGCAAAATAATATCAACTTGATGTTCGTTCGGTGTCTGTCATTGGCGAAAGCCGTCATGCACGCTGCCTGACTCGGGTTTCACGCAATTATCATTCCTAATATGACAGATTGGCTGCCTGGAGTCTTTCATCCAGCCGTTTTACATTGTTTTTTCGACAGAACTTCCTTTCGATGGCATTCCCTTATGTCTGGAACGCCACCCAGGACCCCGCCGATATATTCCTGAAATGGCTCAATGCCCCGTCACTTTTTGCCGATGAGGAGTGGCAGACCAAGCGGTCATCTCGACCTCGTGTATCCAGGAGAATGTCATGCATCATCTACCCACGTTTCCAGGTCGTTCATGGACATTCCTGCACATGGCGGCAGGTTTGGCGGGGTTGTCTCTGCTGTCCGGCTGTTTGTCGGTGCCTGTTGCGGAAAACAGCACCGACGGACGATCCAAATGGACTCCGGAACAGGTGGTGCGCATTTCCAGTTCCTGTGTACCCGAACTGTTGCGTCCCTGTCCGAGTACCCGGACGGTTGCCTCGACCCGGCCCGTCATGCTGGCGGGTGGATGGGAAAGGGGAAGCAATCAACCGGTGATGGTCTCCCCCAATGTCATCATGATGCCCCAACGGGTCTGGCGTCCCCTGCCGCCGTTGCCCATCGTGGAACGGGTGACGCCGGTTTATCCATTTCCTGCCGGGGGGAGTGAACCGGATTTCATGGAAGAGGATTACAAGCCCTCCAGATCTGCCACCGTTCCCAGAATGCGGGAAGTGCGGGAAGAGGGTTTGGATATACCGGGAGGAGAGATGCCTGTTTCCGGTTTGGTCGAGCCTTTTCCCCAATCTTTTGGTGGTGTTGATCTGCCTCCGGCTGCCGGGCATGCGGTTGCTGCTCCGCCAGTCGCTGCCCCGCCGTCTGCCGGGTATGCGGTTGCTGCTCCGCCAGTCGCTGCCCAGCCGGCTGTCGGGCATGCGGTTGCTGCTCCGCCGGCTGCCGGGCATGCAGCTTCAGCCCCACCGGCTACTCTTCCTTCGGGTACCACGCCTTCGCTTTCCGGGTTTGGGGCTGCGGATCCTGAAGGAAAATTATTTCCGTCTGCCTCTCCATATGCACCGGGTGGTTGGCCTGCTGCCGGAGCCGGTTTGGAACCGCCTGCTGCCGGAGCCGGCGTGGCACCGCCAATTGCCGGAGCCGGCGTCACACCGCCAACTGCCAAGGCCGGCGTCACACCGCCAACTGCCAAGGCCGGCGTCACACCGTCAACTGCCAAGGCCGGCGTCACACCGCCAACTGCCAAAGCCGGCGTCACACCGCCAACTGCCGGACCCGGCGTGGCCCCGCCAACTGCCAAAGCCGGCGTTGTGCCGCCAACTGCCGGACCCGGCGTGACACCACCAACCACCAAGGGCAAGTTTGGAGCAGGCAAGGATGCGGCGGCACCCACCCCTTCCCATGCCAAACAGGGAGGAACGGATGGGGTTGAGGTGGTAGAAGATGTCGGCGGCAAAAAAGAGGCCAAGTCACCTGTTCCACACGCACAACACGCACCAGCCCGTGAAAAATAATTCACTGATGTGGCGGCAGGAAAACTCCGAAAAACAGGTCATCGGCAGGTTTGTCAGGAGAGGGGAGTGCGGCATGAAACGGATTGCAGGCAAAAAAATGGGTCAGGTCAGGGCGATGGCGGCCATGACCATCGGCATGGCTGGCTTGCTGGGAGCCGGGACGGCGCTGGCCGAGTGGTATCCCCAGCCCGCAGTCCAGGTCGGCTATACCCTGAACAGGGTCAAGACCTGGCTCTACGAGACCGGTTATGAAAATCCGGTTCATTACTGGTGGGAAAAAAATCCCTCCGTGGGTGGTTTGTGGGATTATCAAACCTTGGTGAACAATCCTCACCAGCCGGTTCCCTATGTCAGACGCACGCCGGTGGAAGTTTTGGTGCCCCAGCCGGTCATGGCACCGGTTCCGGTTGCCGCTGGAGGTGGCATGCCTGCCCGGGTGCGTGTGCAACCCACCATTCCGGCAGGGGATGATCTGCTGCCGGAAGATGTGGTGACACCCCAGGCCGTGGTGATTTATCGATAAAAACATTTCCGGGAGAGTGCATGACGATTTTACTTGATCTGTACGGAAACAAAGCCGGCAGAAGGGCCACGAGGAACAGGGGAATGGACATGACGACAATGCCAGGCAAAAAACGGGTTGGGACAGTCCTGATCGGGGCTGCGGTGTTGGCAGGTATCGGATTCGGCAGACCGGTCCCGGTGCAGGCCGATGCCGGTGTGGCGGCGGTCGTTTTTGGGGGAGCCGTTCTGGCAACCGCCGTGGTGGCGGCCAACAGCCAGCCCGCCGAAGCCCAGACGGTCTACTATACCGGACGACCGGATTCCTATCCTCCCCCGCAATCCTTCATCTATCCGGCACCCGGTGGCTCCATGGCGGCGGGCTATCAGACCATGCCGGCCCAAATGTATTACAAACCGCCTCAGGCTGTGATCTATTCCTCGGTACCCATGGCCCGTCCCCAACAAACTCCTCAGACGGCAGCAATGGCCCGGGATGATGATGCCATGACCGTCGGCTCCCTCAGCGTCTCCGGTCCGAATGCCCGGGGTGGTGTCAGTATGGGGTCGGTCTATTATCCCGCCTACAGCAACCAGGATCCGAGCGGCATGTCGGCCCCCTATGCTGTGGGGGGACCGGAGAGCGGTGGTCCTCTGGTGGTCGGCAACACGCATTATGGTCCAGGATATCCGCGTGCCCAGGTCATGCCGATGGGGGCACATGGGGCAGGTGGCATGATGGTGACTCCTGCATCCACCACCGGTCTTTATCAACCCGATCTGGCCACGCCTTACTCCATGGTCAGATGATTCCAGGCAAAAGGCAGACGTATGCAACGCCGCGAGACATTTTTCCGGTTATTCTCTATGATCCGGCGTTTCAAACCGGTCGTGCTGGTGGCCTTTTTCCTGGTCACCAGCCCGGTCCCGGTCCTGGCTGAAGATTATACCCAGATCCTGGCCGACGAACAGGCCGCCCGTCCGGTTGTCTCCCCTCTGGTCCAGGTTATGCCGACCCTGGCCTATTATCCGGTCTATGTCCCGGTTTATGCCCCGGTGACGACCTGGTACCCTGTTTCCCCAATGGCACTTAAATAAGAATTTTCTTGTAACTATTCAGCCATCCCATTCAAAACGGTAACTGTTCATCATCCGGCAATAAACCGGGGTCCAGAAGGCTGGCGACCGGACAGGTCCAGGACGGAATCCTGGTAGGGTTCGGGGCGAAGCCCTCTGACCAGGGCTTTCGTATTCAGGCTTTTCTTGAAAGGGTGCTGAATAGTTACCAATTTTTCGATTATTTAAGTGCCATTGGGATCAAGGCCTCTTTTTGTATCCCAATCAAATCTGGTTTTGTTATTTGGCACCCGAAGGGGTCTCACGTTATTATGTTGAAATATGGACAAATTACTAAAGATTATCAACGCAGGCGCGTTTTCGCCTTTCCGGAGTTTTATAAATCTTTTCAGAATCTTGAAACTGTCTTTCATGCCAAACAGGGTGCCTGGACAATTATAAAAATTTTTGAGAGCATACGCCGCATGCAAGGAATACCGCTGTCCCCATTCTGGAGAAACTCCATGTCCCAATCCCTGACCATCGATGATATCTGGAAACTCTTTCAGGAAACCAACCGGCTGTTCCGGGAAGCAGAGATCAGGATGGAACACGATCTCCAAGAAACAAGACGTCTGCTCCAGGAGTCGGACAACAAGTTTCAAGCCAGACGAGAACACGATCTTCAGCAAGCCAGACAACTCTCCCAGGAGGCAGATGCCAGACTGGAACGCGAGATTCAGGAAGCCAGACGTCTATCCCAGGAATCGCACGCCAAGCTGGAACACGATTTTCAGGAAACCAGACGATTCTTGCAGGAGAGCAGTGCCGAAACTGATCGGAGATTCAGAGAAACTGACCGGAAATTCCAGGAAACTGACCGGAAATTCCAGGAAACTGACCGGAAATTCCAGGAAACTGACAAAAAAATCAAGGAAGTGACAACGCTGGTCGGCAGCCTGGGTGGTCGTTGGGGAGAGTTTGTAGAAGGTTTGGTGGCACCGGCCTGCGAGACCATGTTTGCTGAACGGGGAATTCCGATCCATCGGGTTTACCACAACTTGAAAGCTGGTCTTCCCGGTGGACGCAACATGCAAATCGATCTTCTGGTAACCAACACCGACTCCGTCGCGGTCATCGAAGTCAAAAGCCGACTGACGAACGATGACGTGCGCGATCATCTCGTGCGCGTGGCTGAATTCAAGGAGTTTTTCCCCATGTACGCACATATGCGGGTCATGGGAGCCATGGCCGGCATCGTGATCGATCAAGGTGTGGATCGTCAGGTTATGAATGCCGGGTTTTACCTCATCGTCCAATCGGGTGAAACAGTCCAATTGGCCAACGAACCCTCTTTCCAGGCACGGTTCTGGTAATCCAAGCGTTTCAAAGATCACAGTTCAATCGCCAACCTGACAGGCGACGACATCATGATCCAGGCTGTATTGCATGTGGAGGCCATGCTGATTGTGTCGGCCACGGTTTGGTGACGCCCACCCGACCTGTCCACAACAGACTGGATATGAACACACAGTTGCGCTGGTTTCAAACTGTCTGGACGAATTGCAAAAACAATGATCATTGCCAAGACTGATCATGATCATCTTTGGGCCGATCTGTCCTGATGATTCTGGAACCTATGCAATTTTGCACGCATATCCGATTTGTTACAAACGGGCCGAATGGACGTTACCTCCTCTTGGCCGGACCAATGATCATGGCCCAAACCGCTGGCTTCAAGGACCTTGGTGATTTGGAAAAATGGTACAGGTATGAGTCCCTATGCAGGAGAATAACAGGATGCTGTCTCCAAAATTATTGCAGTATTAATTAATAATATTTAATATATGCAAGTCAATCATGAAACAATGTAAGATAATAATTAATTGACAATTGTCACCAGTTCGTTTAGGTTGATGGGCGATAGTAAGAAAGGACTCCTATAGATCGTTCTCAAGGGCCATGATTCTCGTTACAGCTATCGAACGGCAACTTTTGTTCAGACCGTTTTATGATCGGTTGGCTATGTTAAAAAAATCGCGCACAATTCAGAATTGTTGGAACAGATTGACCCAAACGATGATCAAGACCAAAATTTTTAAGAGGCAGTCCATTAACTCTCGGATAAAAAAAATTGGGAAAAAAGATTTTATTAGGGATCCGCCCCAAACCCCGCCAGGAGGAAGGGCACAGCCCTTCCTCCTGGACCTCCATCCCAGTTTTTCATTCGTTTTTATTGAAATTAACAGGTTATTAGACAGCCTCCAAGATCATTATTTTTTTGAACTTATTAATTTAAATAACGACAGCAGGAGATAAAGGTACAAACATGAAACGTAAAATATTTATCATCACTATAATTTTATCTGTGTTATCCCCATGGCCAGTGTATTCTGGGAGCTACAGAACACTTGTTGGTGGTACCGGGTCATCTCATAAGGGTGGGCACTACATAAAAAATACAAGCAAGTCTCCCCCAGCCGCAGTCGGCAAACAACCCTCATCCACAAGCTACCAGCATAACGGGAGTGACTCCTTGAGCAGTTACCAATATGGCGGGGGTGAATCTTCGATCGGATATTCAGGTGATTTTTCAAAAACCCCAATGACACATTATGACACTACCCCTCCCAAACAGAAAGCAAAAGGAACTTTTAAGGTTGTAAAGGATAACCGATTTATGCCTGCCATACAGGAAGTACCCACGATAAAAAGAGATGGCCATGGACATATATCCCGGAGTTCAAACCCAAAAGAAACTTTTGAACGTGCGAACCCATGCCCGTCAACCGGAAAAACTTCCGGAGCCTGTCCGGGATACGTGGTGGACTACATGGTACCACTCAAGCAAGGTGGTGCTGACGCACCCAGCAACATGCAGTGGCAAATGGTGCAAGATGCAAAAACCAAAGACAAGTGGGAATAAATGGAATTCCCAACTGTTCCCTGTTGAACCTCGTGTACACCAGATCTGCAATACAAAATACAAGCAACGCTTGTTTGCGCTGTGAGACACACCTATGTACGCCAGTACATGATCACGCCGATGGTTATGCAAGCCCGCATAAAATGCCATTGTCCAATCCGCGAAATGCCTGCGAAGCTAAACCGGATCTGCAACATACTGTAATATTTATTTTTTCTGGACAGAAAATTCCCGGATGACAAGTCATGATCGTTTTTCTGAAATTTTTTCAGTGAAGAACCAGCCCCATGTGGCTAGACTCCGGCAATGCGGTGAATCGACCAAGTAAGCGAGGATTGGCTGACAGATAACGGACTCTGGGCATGGAAGCGTTGGAGAAGCGATTGGAAAATCAGCAAGAGGAGAACGCACGTTCCGTTCCTTGGCAATCTGTTTTATTCCTGTTCATTCTCGCATTTCTGACTTGGTTTGCCTTTCTGGGGTATCGCGATCTGCGCGACCCGGACGAGGGACGTTATGCGGAAATTCCCCGCGAAATGGTGGCGACCGGGGATTGGCTCACTCCCCGGCTGAATGGTTTCAAATATTTTGAAAAACCCCCCCTGAACTATTGGGGCACGGCCCTGTTTTATAAAATGCTGGGCACGGATCAGGGTGTATCCAGGCTCTGGTGCGCGGGATTGGGATTTCTCGGCATCCTCTGGACCTTCTGGCTGGGACAACGTCTCTTCGGAACCCGGGAGGCCCTCTATGCTGCCCTGTTTCTGACCAGTTCCCTGCTCTATTTTGCCATGGGTCACATGCACACCCTGGACATGGGAACGAGTGTCTTCATGACCTTTGGCATCGGGGCACTTCTGCTCGCCCAGTCGCAACGCCAGAATCCCGGCCAGGTGCGCAATTGGATGCTTGTGGCCTGGGGAAGTCTGGCCGCCGCCACCCTCAGCAAAGGCCCCATGGGCGTGGTCCTGCCCGCCGCCGCAGTCACTCTCTATTCCCTCTGGCAACGGGATTGGGCACTCTGGCGACACCTGCACCTGGGCAAGGGCTTGTTGTTCTTCCTGTTGTTGACAGCCCCCTGGTTTGTGGCCGTCTCCCTGCGCAATCCGGAATTTCCCGACTTTTTTTTCATCCGCGAACACTGGCTGCGCTATACCACGACCATCCACAGCCGCAATGCCTCCAATTTTTATTTCATTCCCGTATTGCTGGCCGGCTCTCTCCCCTTCATGGCCCGGGCCGTGACCGCCCTGGCCAGACCGGCCTTTGCCTGGCGTCCGGCGGATGCAGGCACGTTTGCCCCATTACGCCTGCTGTGGGTCTATATTGTCTTCATCTTTCTGTTTTTCTCCCTCTCCAGTTCCAAGCTGATTCCGTACATACTGCCGGTCTTTCCCCCGCTGGCGCTGCTGGTCGGCCACCACCTTGTGCGCATCGATCCGGAAAATGTGCGCCTGGACCTCCGCATCCTGGCCGTCATGACGGCCATTCTGGTTGGTGTGGCCATGCTGCCGGACATCATCGCCCATAAATCACGCCTGACGCCCGAAATTCTCGCCCAGTTTCGCTGGTGGCTCCTGGGAGGAGGCGGAATCCTGGCCGGCGGCATGCTCCTGGTGCGCCATTTTCAATACCAGGGCAAACAAGCCGTCATCACCCTGGCCATCACCGCCCTGCTCGCCTTCCAGACCATCCATGCCGGCTACCAGACCACGAGTCCGGTCTATTCGGCCCGCCAACTCGCCACGGCCATGGCCCCTTTTGTACAATCCGGCACACCGGTGTATAGTGTCGATTGCTTCTATCACTCGCTCCCCTTCTATCTGGGCCAGAACGTGACGTTGGTCCGCTACAAGGGTGAGCTGGATTTTGGCATCGATCAGGAACCCCAACACTGGATCTCCGGCATGGAAGCGTTCTATCAACAGTGGCGACAGGCACCACGGGCCGTGGCCGTTTTTCACCTCAGGGACGGTCTGTTCCAGCAGGCCCAAAAAGAGCTGTCACCCCTGCGGGTCATCTACCAGGACACCATCCGCATTGCCGTGGCCAAGCCATGATACATTCCGAAAAAACTCCCGACATTTCCATCGTGATCCCGGTTTACAACGAAGAAGATGTCCTGCCGCACCTGTTTCGGCGTCTCTATCCGGTCCTGGATGGCATGCACCGTCCCTATGAAGTGGTTTTCGTGGATGACGGCAGCCGCGATGCCTCGCCGATCCTGTTGCATCAGCAATTCAGGCAGTTGCCGGAAGTGACGCGGGTGGTCATGCTGAAAAACAACTTCGGCCAACATGCCGCCATTCTGGCCGGCTTTGCCCACGCCCATGGCCGCTACGTCATCACCCTGGATGCCGACCTGCAAAATCCCCCCGAAGAGATTCCCAAGCTCGTGAGCAAACTGGATGAAGGGTACGATTATGTCGGCACGATTCGGCGGCAACGTCGGGACCGGCTCTGGCGGCATGTGCTGTCCCGGCTCATGAACCGGCTGCGGGAGAGAGTCACCCGCATCCACATGACCGATCAGGGCTGCATGCTGCGCGGCTATGACCAGGCCATCATTCACATTTTGCGCGAATCGCACGAAGTGACCACCTACATTCCCGCCCTGGCCTTTCTCTATGCGGCCAAGCCAACCGAGGTGGTGGTGGAACATGAAGAACGCCAGTCGGGTCAGTCAAAATACTCCCTGTTCCGTTTGATTCAGCTCAACTTTGACCTGATGACCGGTTTTTCCACGGCACCGTTGCGCATCTTCTCCCTGGTCGGCATCACCATCTCCTGCGCCTCTTTCCTGTTTGTCCTCTATCTCACCATCCGCCGGCTCATGATCGGACCCGAGGCCGAAGGGGTTTTCACCCTGTTTGCCATCGCCTATTTTCTTATTGGTATCATTTTGTTCGGTATCGGGCTGATGGGAGAGTACATGGGCCGGGTCTACCAGCAAACGCTGGCCCGCCCGCGTTTTCTGATCCGCACGGTGCTGGAAAAAAAATCTGCTGCGGAGTCGCCTGCACCATGACCGCCATGCCGAACAATGCCGTTGTTTTTGCCTACCACACGGTGGGTGTACGCGGCCTGGCAACCTTGCTCGCCCATGGGTTCAAAGTGCCGCTGGTGGTGACCCATCAGGACGATCCGGGCGAAAATCTCTGGTTTGACAGTGTGGCCGCCTGGGCCGACCGGGAAGGCATTCCGACCATCACCCCCGACTCGCCCAATCTGCCCGAAGTTCTGGACCGGGTGAACACCTGCCAACCAGATTTTTTCTTTTCCTTTTATTATCGCCACCTGTTGGGAGCCGAACTTCTCGCGGTTCCGACCCGGGGGGCCTACAACCTGCACGGCTCGCTGTTACCCAAATATCGCGGGCGCGTCCCCATCAACTGGGCCGTTCTGCACGGCGAACGGAAAACCGGAGCCTCCCTGCACCAAATGGTCCTCAAGGCCGATGCCGGGGACCTGGTCGATCAGGAAGCGGTCGCCATCCTGCCCAACGACACGGCCCACATGGTCTTTCAAAAGGTGGTTTGTGCCGGCGAGCGCGTTCTGCACCGTGCCTTGCCGCGTCTGCTGGCCGGCAACGCACCGCATACCCCCATGAATCTTGCCCAGGGAAGCTGCTTCGGACGGCGGCGTCCCGAGGATGGCCGCATCGATTGGCGTGCCCCGGCCTGGACGATTCACAATCTCATCCGGGCCGTGGCCCCACCTTATCCCGGGGCTTTTTTTGAGCATGGCCTCCACCGCATCCAGGTCCTGGCCAGCCACTATCGACAGGAACCAGCCCAAGGTCCAACATCAGAGTCACCACGCCTGTATTGGGAAGCCGGTCGTTGTCATGTCGATTGCGTCGATGGCGAGCGCCTGCTGCTGCCCCGACTGGCCATAGACGGACAACCGCTTGATGAACAGGAATTTTTGCGTATCCTTGGCTGTTCCGGCATATCTCTCGGAATGAACGGGCAATGACAGTGAAAATATTGATCTTTGGCGTCAACGGCTTCATCGGCCATCATCTTTCCCAGCGCATCCTGACCACCACACCGTGGCATGTTTACGGCATGGACATGCATACGGATCGGGTAGAGGCCCATCTGTCCCACCCCCAATTCCATTTTTTCGAGGGGGATATTGCCATCAACCGGGAGTGGATGGAGTACCACATCAAAAAATGCGATGTGATCCTGCCCCTGGTGGCCATTGCCACCCCGGCAGAATATGTACGACACCCCTTGAAGGTTTTCGAGCTGGACTTCGAGGCCAACCTGCCCATTGTGCGGGCCTGTGTCCACCACAAGAAACGGGTGATTTTTCCGTCCACGTCCGAAGTCTATGGCATGTGTACGGACAGCGCCTTTCATCCGGATCAATCGTCCCTGGTTCTCGGTCCCATCACCAAGCAACGCTGGATCTACTCCTGCGCCAAGCAGTTGATGGATCGGGTCATCTGGGCCTATGGCATGGAAGAGGGTCTAAATTTTACCCTGTTCCGTCCCTTCAACTGGATCGGCCCCGGACTCGACAATCTCCACACCCCCAAGGAAGGCAGTTCACGGGTGGTGACCCAGTTTCTGGGCCACATTGCCCGGGGTGAACCCATCTCCCTGGTGGATGGCGGGCAACAACGGCGCTGCTTTACGGATATCGAGGACGGCATCAACGCGCTCATGGAAGTCATCCGCAATCCACAAGGGGTGGCCCGCGGCAAAATCTACAATATCGGCAACCCGGACAATGATATTTCCATCCGCGAGCTGGCCGAAATCATGCTTGAAATTGCCCATGAATTCCCGGAATACCATGCCGGCCTGAAAAGTGTCCGTCTGGTCGATGTCCAGGCCAAAACCTACTATGGCGAAGGCTATCAGGATATCCAGACCCGGGTACCCTGGATCGACAACATTCGCGAGGATTTGCATTGGGAGCCTGGCACGACCCTGCGGAGTTCCCTGCGCAAAATATTTGCCACCTATCGGCACGAGGTGGAACAGGCCGGTTCCCTGCTGGATGATTCCGGCAGGTAACCCTGACCCTGCTTCCGACCCACAAGATCGATGATTCCGGAAGGCAACCCTGACCATGCATCTGGCTCTCAAGGTTGATGTCGATACCTATCGAGGCACCCGGGAAGGGGTCCCGGCCCTTCTGCGGCTTTTTGACCGCCATCAGGTGCGGGCCACCTTTCTGTTCAGTCTGGGACCCGACCATACCGGACGTGCCCTGCGGCGCATTTTCCGCCGGGGATTTCTCAACAAGATTGGCCGCACCTCGGTTTTGAGCCACTATGGACTCAAGACGGTGCTGTATGGCGTTCTGCTGCCGGGACCCCATATCGGGCGTCAGTCCGGAGAGATCATGCGGGCCGTGGCAGCAGCCGGTCACGAAACCGGGATTCACTGCCATGACCATGTCTATTGGCAGGATCATGTGGCCAACCAGGACCGGGCCTGGACCCAAAGAGAACTCGCCAAAGCCAGTGCCGTCTATGAAGAAGTCTTGGGACACCCGGCCCGGGTCCATGGGGCAGCCGGTTGGCAAATCAATTCCCATACCCTGGCCCTGCAAGAGGCGTTGGGCCTGACCCATGCGAGCGATACCCGTGGTCTGCACCCCTTTTTGCCGATCATGGATGGCGTGCAATCCACATGTATACAAATGCCGACCACCCTGCCCACCCTGGATGAACTGCTCGGGCGGGATGGCAGCACCCCAGACAATGTCCATGAGCGCATTCTGACCGCCAGCCAGACTCCCCTCCCCCACGGCCATGTGTATACCCTGCACGCCGAACTGGAAGGGATGAAACTTTATCCGGTCCTGGAAACCTTGCTGCAAAAATGGCAACAGAGGGGTTATACCTTGGGCACCCTGGCCGATCTCAAGGAACGCCTGACTGGCCTGACCTTGCCCCAACACACTGTGACCTGGGGAGAGGTCCCGGGCCGTTCCGGACGCCTGGCCATGCAAGGTCCCAGGCTGGAACCAAGCCAATAACAGGCAAGGTTCCAGACTTGTAACAAGGAATATAATATGGTTTCAAAATTTAAATAATCCAAAAATCGGGATTCAGGTTCAAGATCAAGCAGATCTGCCCTGAAATGAAGAGATGCAACACCGACATCTGAACCATCAAGACTATACCTTGGCCGCCATCGACGATCTCATTGCCCGTGGCGGGCGCAAGGATTGGGTTGCGTTGCGACATGCGGCCCTGGCGGACACAGTTCTTCTGGAAAAAATTTTGACCCTATGTCGCATCCATGTCGTCGATCCTTATGCCCAACGCTACCATTTTTGGAAACTCTATGTCGAACACCACCTTGCCCGCATGGGAAAAAGTGCTGTCGGCGGCGGCCCATCTGCAATGCATTCTGCCTGAAGCCATTCTGGTCGGTGGCACGGCATCCGCCATATATGCCGGACATCGCCTTTCTATCGCCACGGATCATGTCTTGAGTGATCTGCGCCAACGTTTTGATACCGTTCTGGCCGATTTGGAATCGGTGGCCGGCTGGACAACTGCCCGGGTGCAACGTCCAGTACAAATTCTCGGCTCTCTGGATGGTATCGAAACCGGGGTGCGCCAATTGACCCGGGAAACCCCTTTGGAAACCGAACAAATGGCATGGGGAAACAGTTTCATTACGATTCCCATCCAGGTAGAAATACTGAGGATCAAAGGAGAATTGATTGTGAAGCGCAATACCACCCGGGACCATCTGGACTTTGCCGCCCTGGCCGATCACATGCACGCGGACCAGGTTGTCGAGGCCTTGAAAAATTTTGACCAGCTCTATCCCCAGCCCAACGGCGCATCGTCCTTGCAACAACTGCAAATCCAGTTGGCCAACCCCTTGCCATATGATCTGGAGGGAGTCTCCCTGAAGGAGTACAAAAATCTTTCCGCGTCCTGGCACGATTGGCACAGGGTTCGGGCTGTTTGCACCCGGTGTGCCATCCTGATTTTTGACCGGATCATGACCCAACAGGATATCGCCTGATGGATGCTCACGTCCTGCCACCATCGAGTTTCAGACCTCATGTCCCATCCATCTTGCCATGGACAAAAAAATCCTGAGCCGGACGCAATCGCGCTGTAGACTGTTGGCCCGGGAGGGACTATCTTTACCGACCAACACATGGCGGGGTCGCCGTGTATTCCCAGGGAACGGGAGAGTCCCCCTCTGCATGGGCTGTGACACTTCAGCCAAATCCACCATACCGATCGACCATGGTCCAGCTTCGTCCTGCCCAGATTGCAGATATTCCAGGCATGGAAAATCTCGAACGGGTTTGTTTCGAGACCAACCGCCTGAGTCGGCGCAATTTCCGTCACCTGTTGACCCGTGGCCAGGCAATTTTTCTGACTGCCCATCAGGACACGCATCTCCTGGGTTATGGCCTGTTGCTTCTGCGCCGCAATTCACCTTCCGCCCGCCTCTACTCCCTGGCCATCCATCCTGCCCAACGCCGTTCAGGTCTGGGCCGCACCTTGCTGCAAAATCTGGAAGAGGCCGCCGTCACCAACAACAGGGCTGGTATTCATCTGGAAGTGCGCACCGATAATGAACCGGCCATCGCTTTTTATCAAAAATTGGGCTACCGTCCCTTTGCCATTCATCATAACTACTATGCCGATCATCAGGATGCCTGCCGTATGAGAAAAAGATTGGATATCATAAACTGAAGCCATGGGCACTCCCACCAAACATCGTTATACGATTGTCGTTGATCGCAGCTCCGATTGGAAATGGAATCCCGAAGGATTCCATATTCTGACCGCCGATGCCTACCTGGCCCAGCCCCTGATCCAACCCCTGATCCAGGCCAAGTCCGCCGGTCCAGGCCGCATCATCAATCTGTGCCGGGATTATCACTATTTGAGCGGCGGCTACTACTGCTCACTGTTGGCCGAGGCCCGGCGGGAACTTCCCATGCCCACCATGGCGGATATTCTTGATCTGTCGGGAAAAAAGCTCTACGCCTTTGCCCTGCCGGAACTGGAAGCCATCCTGATCCGGATCCTGAAACGGATTGCCGACCCACCCACCCAGGATTTTTCCCTGTATGTCTTTTTTGGCCATACGGATGATTCCCGGTTCCGTCTTCTCGGGGATGAGTTGTTCGACCTGTTTCGCTTTCCTCTCATCAAACTGAGGGTACGTCGTAAAACAAAACGCTGGGCCATCACCTCGATTCGTCCCCTGGGACTGCATCAGGTCCGCTCGGCTCAGCGGGTATTTTTCGAGTCCAGCCTGCGCGCCTACACCCGGGCACCGGCCCGCCGCAAGGCCAACAAAATACCCGAACTCTACAATCTGGCGATTCTGTACGACCCCCATGAGGCACTCCCACCCTCCAACTATAAATCCCTGGAACGGTTTGCCCGCGTTGCCCGACAGTTGCGCATGGAAGTGGAACTCATCACCCGCCGCGATTATCACCGAATCCCGGAATTCGACGCCCTCTTCATCCGCGAGACCACCGGTCTGAATCACCACACCTTCCATTTTGCCCGCAAGGCCGAACAGGAAGGTTTGCCGGTCATTGACGATACGAGTTCCATTATCCGCTGTGCCAATAAAATATTCCTTTTTGAATTGCTGGCCAGTCATGGCCTGCCTATCCCGAAATCCATGTCCCTGGATCGCCTCTGTTTCAATCCCCAGCGCATCACCGAGATGGAGGATTGGCTTGGCTATCCCATGGTCCTGAAGGTGCCGGATGGCTCTTTTTCCCGTGGCATTCACAAGGCCAACAATCGCGCCGAACTCGAAGAACACGCGGCCCGTCTGTTTATCGAATCCCGTCTGATCCTGGCCCAGGAGTACATGTATACGGCTTTTGACTGGCGGATCGGCATTCTCAATGGCCGACCGCTCTTTGCCAGCCAGTACCACATGTCCCGCAATCACTGGCAAATCTATCGACATCGTCCGGATGGCTCGGTTTCCGGTGGCGGTTTTCGCACCATGCCCATCGAAGAAGCCCCGGCAGATGTCGTTGAAACAGCCCGGCGGGCGGCCACCCTCGTGGGGACCGGTCTGTATGGCGTCGATCTCAAACACAACAATCGCGGCGTCCATGTCATCGAAGTCAACGACAATCCCAATATCGATCATGGTGTCGAAGACCGGGCCATCAAGGATCTCCTCTATATTCGCATCCTCAAGGAGTTCATCGAACGCATCGAGGCCGGTCGCCGGGGATAGTCATGACAACTGCATGCGTTTTTTGCAACCATTCAGAACCCTTTCAAAAAAAAGGATTTGATATGAAAGACTTTGTTGGGGCTTCGCCCCAAACCCCACCAGGGGGAAGGGCACAGCCCTTCCCCCTGGACCCCCATCCCAGTTTTTCAAACGTTTTTTCGAGAAAAATCTGAATCGTTAACGTTTATTTTTGGCAAGTACGGCATGTGTGGAATTACAGGTTTTTTTTCCCCGCGTCGTGAGACTACGGCATCCCTCCTGGAACAACAGGTTGGACGCATGAACGATGCCCTGGCCCATCGGGGCCCGGACGCATCCGGAATCTGGACCGATCCCCAGGCCGGCATCGCCCTGGGACACCGCCGCCTGGCCATTCTCGATCTCTCTCCCAACGGCCAACAACCCATGGTTGCGGCAAGTGGTCGTTATGTCACCGTCTTCAATGGCGAAATTTATAATTTTGCCGACCTGCGCCGGCAGCTCACGGACCAGAATGCCGCCCCCGCCTGGCGGGGACACTCCGATACCGAAGTGATGCTCGCTGCCCTGGACCATTGGGGTGTGGAGGGTGCCCTGCCCCATTTGCACGGCATGTTTGCCCTGGCCATCTGGGACCGTCAGAACCATCTGCTCCACCTGGTCCGTGACCGCATCGGCAAAAAACCACTTTATTATGGCTGGTTCGGCGGCATATTTGGTTTTGCCTCGGAACTGACCGCCCTGCGTGCCCATCCGGCCTGGAATGGCAAAATTGACCGGCAAGCCCTGACCACCTATCTCCGTCATGGATATGTACCGGACCCTTTCAGTATTTTTCTGGGCATTGCCAAGCTCACGCCCGGCTCCATTCTGACCCTGCCAACCGACAGTATCGCCCAGGGAGAGCTGCCCCAACCCCAATCCTACTGGTCATTGGCCACCTGGACCGCCGCCGACCCGCCTGTTGCCGAATCCGTGGACGAAACAACCGCCCTGCAAGAACTGGATCGCCTTCTGCACCAGGCTGTGAGCGAACGCATGGTGGCCGATGTCCCCCTGGGCGCATTTCTTTCTGGCGGCATGGACTCATCCCTGATCACCGCTTACATGCAGGCCCATGCTGAACAACCGGTACGCACGTTTACCATCGGCTTTCACGAGGCCGGTTTTGATGAAGCGGTCTATGCACGTGCCGTGGCCGCCCATCTGGGGACCCGGCACACCGAACTCTATTTGACTGCCGCTGACGCCCTGGCAGTCATACCCCGCCTGGCGACCCTCTCCGACGAACCCTTTGCCGATGCCTCGCTGCTCCCCATGTTTCTGGTCTCCCGTCTGGCGCGGGAAGAGGTGACCGTGGCACTTTCCGGGGATGGCGGCGATGAATTTTTTTGTGGATATGGACGTTATCGCCAGGCCCTGGCCGCCTGGCAACGCCTGGCCACGCTGTCACCCCTTCTCCGTCACTTGGCCGGAGGTATCCTGGGCCATATTCCGGAACAAGTGTGGCAGATCGCCAACCATGTAAGCCCACGTCTCAATCCCCGGCGGGGTACCATCTGGAGCAATCTGCTCCGGCACGGTTCGCCTGACCTGCTGTATCAATATCTGGTCTCCTGCCATCTGGACCCGGCGCGTCTGGTGGTGAATGGCACCGAACCCGCCACCCGGTTCCTCAACCCGGAGCAATGGGGAGGAAGTCCGGATTTTTGCACCCGCATGATGTTTCTGGATGCCCATACCTATCTGCCCGGTTCGGTCCTTGTCAAAGTGGATCGCGCCACCATGGCGGTCGGCCTGGAAGCCCGGGCACCCCTGCTCGATACCCGCATCATTGAATGGGCCTGGCGTCTGCCCCGGCACCTGAAACTGCGGCCCCAAGGTGGCAAATGGTTGTTGCGGCGTCTGCTCCGCAACCACCTGCCTGCCCATCTGATCGAGCGACCCAAACAGGGCTTCGGGGTTCCGGTGGGAAGCTGGCTGCGAGGTCCGTTGCGTCCCTGGGGTGAGGCCCTGCTCGCCCCGGAACGTCTGCATCGGGAAGGGTGGCTCAACCCGCAGGCCGTCGGCGAAGTCTGGGCTGCCCATCAGGCCGGTCGGCGTCAGGAAGGCGAACTTCTCTGGGCGATCCTCATGTTTCAGGCCTGGCTGGCAACCATTGAATCTTCGTAACCATTCAGAACCCCTTCATTAAAAGGATTTGACATGGAAGACTTTGTTGGGGCTCCGCCCCAAACCCCGCCAAGAGGAAGGGCACAGCCCTTCCTCTTGGACCTCCTTCCCAGTTTTTCAAACGTTTACTAAAATAGGGGGTCTGAATAGTTACGAATCGTCTTCATCCTCAGCCAGGGTCTCTTCCGGCCAGGTGTCAGATGCGGCCTGTGCGTGTTGACCGGCCCTGGTTGGGGCATCGGGTAGGGTGGCAAGCGTAGCCTCCCGGGTTGCCTGACGAATTTCCCGGACCCGCACGGCCACCCGGCCCACCAACTCCCGCACCCCTTGCCCGCTTACGGCAGAGATGACGGCCACATCGCCAAAAGCCGCCAGACGTTGCCCCAGATCTCCGATCCATTCGGCATCGACCAGATCCCCCTTGGTGACCACGAGCAGGCGGGGTTTGGCAGCCAGGTGGGGCGAATAATTGGCCAGTTCCGCCTCGATGGCCTGGAAGTTATCCACAGGATCCGAACCATCGGGGGGATCGCTCTCCAGCAGATGCAGCAGCAGGGCACACCGTTCCACATGGCGCAAAAACACATGTCCCAGACCGGCTCCCTCGCCTGCGCCCCGGATCAAACCGGGAATATCGGCCACCACGAAACTCTCTTCGTCACCGACCCGCACGACTCCCAGATTGGGAACCAGCGTGGTGAAGGGATAATCGGCAATCTTGGGGCGGGCGGCAGAGATGACGGAAATCAGGGTGGATTTTCCGGCATTCGGCATGCCCACCAGCCCCACATCCGCGAGCAGTTTCAATTCCAGACGCACCCACAATTCAACACCCGGTCGGCCCGGATCGCATTGTCTGGGTGCCTGGTTGGTGGAACTCTTGAAGTGGGTATTGCCGCGTCCACCCAACCCGCCGGGGGCCAGCAGAAAACGTTCACCCGGGGTGGTGCAATCCCACAGAATGGCCCCATCGGCATCATCGCGCACCAGGGTTCCCACGGGCACCCGCACCTCCAGGGGAGGGGCCGAACGACCGGTGCGGCAGGCCCGCATGCCATTCTGGCCACGTTCCGCCTTGAAGTGCTGGCGATACCGAAAATCGATCAGGGTGTTCAAATGCGGATCTGCGACCAGAATCACATCACCACCGCGTCCGCCATCGCCGCCGCTGGGTCCGCCGAAGGGAATGAATTTTTCCCGCCGGAAGGTCGCGGCACCGGCACCACCATCACCCGATTGAATAAAAATCTTGACCTCATCCAGAAAGCGCATCGTCAGCCCCAGACAACAACGGGGAAGCAGCCCTGGGCCACTTCCCCGTGTTCGGTATTCACTTTTATCGAGAAGATATTCAGGAGGCGACGACGTTGATATACTGACGCTTGCCGCTTTGGGTAAAGAGGACCTTGCCGCCAATCAGGGCAAAGAGGGTATGGTCACGTCCCATGCCGACCCCGTTGCCGGCGAAGGTTTTGGTGCCCCGCTGCCGGATGAGAATATTGCCGGGCACAACGGCTTCACCACCGAAGCGTTTGACGCCCAACCGCCGCCCGTCTGAATCGCGCCCATTCCGGGAACTGCCACCCGCCTTTTTGTGTGCCATGACTCCACTCTCCTGCCGTCACTGACCACCCATGAAACCACCCGTGCGCGAATGGCTTCAGGATCATCACCTTGTTTGCAACCTGGCGGGTCGTACCTGGACTGGACACCCGCGCCTGACATGTTCATCGTTTACCGGACCAGACACGGCCCTCGACACCGGAAAATCCGGCCTTGCCAACAGACTCAACCGACTCTCTACTCCGAAGTGGCATCCACTCCTCCGGCACCGCGAGGACCGGTCGATTTCAACACCGAACGACACCCACTCCGGCAGCACGGCAAGGACCGATTCACGCCTCAACGCAAGAGTGACACCCACTCCGGCGGCACGGCAAGGACCGATTCACGCTTCAGTACCAGAGTGACACCCACTCCGGCAGCACGGCAAGGACCGATCCACGCTTCAACGCCAGAGTGACACCCACTCCAGTGGCGCTGCAAAGGCCGGTTTACGCCTCGATACCGGTGATCTGCAATTCGGTCAAATTCTGCCGGTGCCCCTGTTTGCGCCGGTAATTTTTGCGCCGGCGACGTTTGAACACCAGAATTTTTTTGTCACGCAGATGCTGCAAAATGCGCGCCGTGACCCGGGTAGTGGCGGCGGCGTCTCCTGTTTTGACGCCGGCATCGCCGGTGACGAGCAGGACATCCGTCAGGGTCACACTTTCCCCTTTTTCACCCGGCAGCCGTTCCACGCGCAAAACGTCATTGACCGCCACCTTGTACTGCTTGCCGCCGGTTCGCACTACCGCAATCATGGGGAACTCCTCCGCTTCAGACCCAAAATATCCCTCTCCCTGGACCATTCCGCTGGCCACCCGTCCAGACAAGGTGCCACGGAAAACGTCCTATTATTATCGAAAAACCGGTCCTGTCAAGTCTCCGTGCGCATCATGAATCAATTCGCTCAACATGGCGAGGGTTTCCATGAGAGGCAACCCCACCACCCCGCTGAAAGATCCTTCGATACGCCGCACCATGAAGGCCCCTACGCCTTGAATGCCGTAAGCCCCGGCCTTGTCCATCGGTTCACCGGTAGCCACATAGGCCTTGATTTCGGCGGGGGTGAGTTTCTTGAACCAGACATCGGTCGTCACCACCCGATCCAGGCAACGCCGGTCTGCCAACCGACACAGGGCAACCCCGGTCAACACCTGGTGACGCCGGTCGGAAAGACGGTGCAGCATCCACTCGGCCTGCTCCGGATCGGCGGGTTTTCCCAGAATTGTTTCGTCCAGGATCACAGAAGTATCGGCAGCCAGCGCATAATCGACTCCCGGGTCCATTGCCCGATTCACTTTTTCCCGCGCCAAGCGCACCACGTAAGCGGCAGCCGGTTCGCCGGGACGGCACCCTTCATCGATGGCGACGGGCCACACCTGGGCCTCGATGCCGACCTGGCTCAGCAGCTCCCGCCGTCGTGGCGACATTGAAACCAGACGTATCTTTTTCCCTGACCAGGGAAAGCCCACCATCACACCTGCGCCCATACCATCCCCATCCCCGTTTTTTCACAAAATTGAAATGACCGACAAATGAACACTTGACGTGGAACAACGCGATTCTTACTTTCGGTCCCAGCCGGGAAAATGCCTGACCCTGGCGACAAACTTCTCACACCCGACATTATCCCTCAACCGGAGCCTGGTCTTCCATGTCTGATAATACGCAATCGGTGTTGAATCGTCTGCGTGAGCTGATCGGCCCCGACCTGGAACAAACCAACGCTCTCATCCGTCAGCATCTGGATTCCGAGGTTGAACTGATTCCGACCCTGGGAACCCACCTCATCGAGAGTGGCGGTAAGCGACTACGCCCCATCCTCACCCTGCTTTCAGCCCGTCTGTTCGGCTATCAGGGAACAGCCCATGCCCTGCTGGCAGCCGTCATCGAGTTTATCCATACCGCCACGCTGCTCCACGACGATGTGGTGGACAAATCCAACACCCGGCGCGGCATTGCTACTGCCAACTCCGTCTGGGGCAACAAGGCCCCGGTCCTGGTCGGTGATTTTCTTTTTTCCCGTTCCTTTCAGCTTCTGGTCAGTCACGGAAACTTGAAAATTCTCCAGATCATTGCCGATACCTGTGCCATCATCTCCGAGGGAGAAGTCCTGCAACTCGTGGCCAGCAATGACCTGAAAACCACCGAAGATAAATACATGGCCGTGGTCTCCAGCAAGACGGCATCCCTCTTTTCCGCCGCCTGCCAGATCGGACCGGTCCTTGCCAACCGCCCCGAGGATGATGTAGAACGAATGGCCAAGTTTGGTACCTGTCTCGGCATCGCCTACCAGGTCGTGGACGATACCCTGGACTATGCGGCCACAGTCGAAAAACTCGGTAAAACCATCGGCGACGATTTCCAGGAAGGCAAAATCACCCTCCCGGTCATTCATGCCTATGCCAACGCCACCCCTGAAGAACGTGCCTTCTGGGTCCAAACCATCGAAAAAGGTCAGATTGCACCCGGCAGCCTGGAACAGGCCATCACCATGATTCGCCAAAGAGGTGCCCTGCACTATTCCATGGAAAGGGCACGCAGCTTTGCCAAAGCCGCCAAGGCCCATCTGGAACCCTGCCCATCTTCACCCGAAAAAGAGGCTTTGACCATGTTGGCCGATTTTTCCGTTGACCGCAGCTTCTGACCGTTCTAGTCTCCTCCTGCCTGTTCGGGTCTGGAATGTTTTCTTGCCCGCATGGCAGATTCGTAAGTCGTTGTCGGGGTGTAGCTCAGCCTGGTAGAGCACTGCGTTCGGGACGCAGGGGCCGGAGGTTCGAATCCTCTCACCCCGACCAAGTCAATCCAAAGAGTTACGGCCACTCACAAGGTGGCCGTTTTTGTTCCAGCGTAACTGTTCATCATCCGGCAACGAATCGGGGTCCAGGGGGCTGGCTCCCCTGGCAGGTTCAGGACGGAGTCCTGGTGGGGTTCGGGGCGAAGCCATGATAAAGGCTTTCATATTCAGGCTTTTCTTGAAAGGGTGCTGAATAGTTACGTTCCAGCAATCAAATAGCAACCACCAGGAAGGAATTCAGGGGAAACGTGCGGCAACATCGGTGCCCGTTGCCTGGGGTCTTCCCGGACAGGTCCTGCCATGTCTGGATTCAAGGCGCAAAAATACCGTAGGGTCTGGTCGGGTGCGGCGTCCGCCCACGCAGGGGCTTTCGGCCCCATACCGAAACCCTGTTCCCGGATACCAACGGATGCGAGTGGATTCTTGCGGAGATGATGACAGCCAACTCTTTGAAAACTGGCGCGCCCGGAAGGATTCGAACCTCCGACCCCTTGGTTCGTAGCCAAGTACTCTATCCAGCTGAGCTACGGGCGCGCACATCACTGCGTAGAGACATCGAAGAGTCCGGGGAGACTAATCCCCTTTCTCGCATTCGTCAAGTTGAAATTCGTCCCGGAAAAACCTCCTGCTTGCGATAAAGGATGGAACACTGTATATTCCATGCTAAATTGTTATATTATTTTCAATATGTTAAAAAATTTACCCAGGCACGATTCCCTCCCTGCAACCAGACGGACCCCGGATCACGACGATGCCCACGAGCAACGCTACCTCCCATCGACTTCGCCAGGAAATATCCAGACTGATTGGCCAGTTGCATGCCGTGGAACATGTTGCGCCTCCATTTCGTCCTGGTCACACTCCGGTTCCGGTTTCGGGACGTCTGTTCGGGGCGGAAGAGATTCAAACCCTGGTGGAGGCCTCGCTTGATTTCTGGCTCACCACGGGTCGTTTCAATGCCCGGTTTGAAGAGGAGCTGGGGGCCTTTTTGCACAACAGGCATGTATTGACCGTCAATTCCGGTTCATCGGCCAATCTGCTGGCCCTGGCGGCCATGACTTCCCGGGCTGCCTGGGGAGAGGCAGCCCTGCAACCCGGCGATGAGGTCATCACCGTGGCCGCCGGTTTCCCCACAACCCTCAATCCCATCCTGATTTATGGCCTGACACCGGTCTTTGTGGACATCTCCCTGCCTGACTACAACATCGATGTTGTCCGTCTGGAAGAGGCCATCGGTCCTCGGACCCGCGCCATCATGGTGGCCCATACCCTGGGCAATCCGGTCAATCTGGAAAAAGTGACGAAGTTGACCAAAAAACATGGCCTGCGCCTGATTGAAGATTGTTGCGATGCCCTGGGCTCGACGTATCAGGGGCGGTTGGTGGGCACTTTCGGGGATGTCGGAACGCTCAGTTTCTATCCCGCCCACCATATCACCATGGGAGAGGGCGGTGCCGTTTTTTCCAACAACGCCATTCTCAACCAGACCATGGAATCCATCCGTGACTGGGGCCGCGCCTGCCATTGCCCACCCGGCCACGACAACACCTGCAAACGACGTTTCGACTGGCAACTCGGAGAGCTGCCTTATGGGTACGACCATAAATATGTCTATTCCAATCTGGGTTACAATCTGAAAATCACCGACATGCAGGCCGCCGTTGGTGTGGCCCAGTTGCAGAGGCTGCCGGAATTCATCGAGCGGCGCAAACACAATTTTCGTCGTCTTCGCGATGGTTTGGCAGATTTGGAACCATTTTTTGTGTTGCCGGAACCCACCCCCCATGCCGACCCTGCCTGGTTTGGCTTTCTTTTGCTGATGCGGGAGGGGTTGCCTGTTGCCCGGACCGAATTGCTCCATTTTCTTGATGAAAGCCGGATCGGCTTCCGTCTGCTGTTCGGCGGCAATCTTCTGCGCCAGCCTTACATGTCGGGTCGTCCCCACCGGGTGGTTGGACCCTTGACCCATACCGACGCCGTCATGCACCGCGCCTTCTGGGTGGGCACCTACCCGGGCATCCAGGATGTCCATATTGACTATATCATTGAAAGAATACACCAATTTTTTCGGCAATCGGGTCTTGTTTCCTGAAATTCAATCCTCTCGACTCCCTGCCGGTTTGTCTGGCGCACGGATCATCCATGCGGCCCCGATGACGGCTTTTTTTGGAAAACCTGCAAGACGTCCACCCCCAGGGCTTTTTTTGCAAACAGCGCAAAAAAAGCCTGGGAAGAGTGGGGAAAAAAAAGCATGGGGCTTTGCCCCATACCCAGCCAGGGCTTTGTCCTGGACCTGCCAGGGAGCCAGCCCCATGAAATCTGTGTCCTATGTTGTCGGTGTCATGGATATGGGCAAACCCCGTTGCTCCATGGCAAACACGATGATGTCCACCATCTGGGCGGATTTGAGGTGATCTGAATTGATCACCAAATCGTAATAGGAGCGGTCGGTTGGCATGAGTTTATAAATTTCCCGGACATACTCTTTACGCTCGCTCTCAGTTTTGTATATACGGGCCTTGGCCGCCTCGGCATCGATGCCTTCCCGCTCTGCAATGCGTTTGGCGCACCTGTCCATGGAACCTTCTATCTTTACCCGGAACACTGAAGGATCATTGGCAAGGATCAGATGAGCGCCACGCCCGATAATGACCCCACCGTTTCTGGCAATGACCGTCACTGCCTTGAACAAGCAGCGCAAATATTCATCCTTGGATCCCTTTCCTCCAGAAAACAAGGAGAGAAACCAACTATTTGTGGAGTCGGCAAATTTTTCGTCAAAAAGTTGGGTCAGGTGCCTGTTGGATTTCAGGGTATCCACAATGGAATTGAGCAGGGTATAACCGTAGCACTTGACTCCCATCCGTTTGGCCAACTGCTCGGCTGTTTTACTGCCGTTGGCACCAAATTCACGGGAAACGGTTGCGAGGGGAACCTTGTTTTTGGGTGCGGCGACATCGTTGCTGTTTTCCAGATTGAAGCGAATGCTCTCCACAAAGGCGTTGACTGCACGAACGTTGTTTTCCATGGCCATCTCCAAAAGCATGCAAAAGGTTGCAAGAATTGCGTCATCTTTTCCCCTCTAACCATCCGCATTACCTGACTTTCCATGATGACTCAGCCCCATGGTTTTCATCCGCCGCCACAAGGTGCTGCGACTGATATCCAACCTGTTGGCAGCCACCTGCACCTGCCAGTGAGATGCTTCCAGGGCCTGCAATATGGTTTCCCGATCCAGAATTCTTGCTGGATCACCACTCTTCAAGGGCCGCCCGCGCTGACCGACAGGGGGCTGTGGCTGCCTCAGCAAGGGCAGGGAGCGACTCCGGAATTCGGGAGGTAGATTGGACCAGGCCAGGATGGACTGTGGTGCTACGACCATGGCATGTTCCAACATATGTTCCAGTTCTCGCACATTGCCTGGCCAATCGTAATCCATGATGGTCATCAGCACCTCTTCACTCACGCCTCTGACCGAACGCTTCATGCGGGCGTTGAATCTTGCCAGGAAGTGGTCAATCAGCATGGGCAGGTCAGCCTTATGGTCCCGAAGAGGCGGCAGGTGCATTTCCACCACCTTGAGACGGTAGTAAAGGTCCTCGCGAAAAAACCCTTCCTGAACCCGCTCCCGCAAATTGCGATGGGTGGCGGTTATGACCCGCACATCCACCCGGATGGGATGATTGTCTCCCACCGCCTCAAAAACCTTTTCCTGCAAGACGCGCAGAAACTTCACCTGCATGTCCAGAGAAAGGTCGCCAATCTCGTCCAGGAACAGGGTGCCACCATCGGCCAATTTGAACCGACCTGGTTTGTCGCGCACGGCGTTGGTGAAAGCCCCGCGTATATGGCCGAATAATTCACTTTCCAACAAACCAACAGGCAGGGCCGCACAGTTGACCGCCACGAAGGGTCGATGGCTGCGGGGACTGGCATTGTGCAAAGCACGCGCCACCAGTTCCTTGCCGGTACCCGTTTCACCGGTAACAAGTACTGTAGAATCAACTTCCGCCAGTCGTTCAATCAGGTCGTAGACCTCCTGCATGGGCTGACTGGACCCCACCAGTCCATGCCACTTTTCGCGTGTTTTGGTTTCCCGCTCCAGCGTAGCCAATCGGCTTTCGTCCCGCACCACCAGGATGATGCCCTGTGTTTTTTGCACCGGATCCTGGAAAAGTGAGGCCGTACAATTCAAGACACGCTCTGTTCCGTCTTCATTCATGACGACCATGCGTACCGCACGCTTGCCTTCACCCTGTTCCCGTGCCTGTTTCAGCAAGGGTTCTATTTTGGGAAAGAGCCAGGCGATTTTATCTTGCAGAGATTGATTCATGGACAATGGATCAAGCCCCAGGAGACGCTTGGCCGCATCATTGACCTGGATGATGCGCCAGCCTTCGTCGATGGCGACGATGGCATCATCCACGCCTTGAAAAACGGCCTCCAGGCGATTTTTCAACAATTCCCGATCTTCGCGGAGGCGTTCATACTCTACAGGGTCCACGACTGCCTCCATGTTCCAAAATTAATTTGAATCTTTTTGTTTCATGCAACCAATTGTTTCTTGTTTTGCGACAAATAGACAGTGTTTTATCGGATCAGACAAGGAAATTAATTGAACCAACCCGTGTATAATAATTAAAGCAAAATACATGCCGTACAATAATTTACATTCAGGAATCCAATCCAGAAATTCCGGGACAAATCAATTTAATTCTATCTTTCAAATACTTGTCACATAAAAATTATTGGTCGAACACTGAAAAATAAATATATTTTGCATATTTGGCGAGAGTTCCATGACGTGTTGCACGGCATTCAATACAAAAGAATGTTTTTATCCAATTAATGGCATAAATATTGCTTCAAAAATATTATGTTAAAAAATATAAATCGCGTCCATTTCGAGATAAGACCCAAATCCCGCCAGGAGGAAGGGCAGAGACGCTTCCTCCTGGACCTCCCTCCCAGTTTTTCATTCATTTTTTATGGGAAAAAACACGCATCTCAAAGTGGACGCAGGTTGATATCCACAGTTTGAATAACATATCTCATGGAACGAGGCTGCTGAAATGTCTGCCAATATGTTCGTCATGGCCACTATTTTAGTCGTGGACAGCGACCCGAACACTCTATCCTTCCTCTCCAGAACATTGGAGGCCAAAGGTCACGCCGTACACCTGGCTCCTACCGCCCGTCTGGCCATAGCCTTTCTCCGGACCTCGATGCCGGATCTGGTGATGCTGAACGTCAGGTTGCCGGACATCAATGGCCTCGACGTCTGCGAGCAGATAAGGTCCATCAAGCCGGACGCCCATGTCCCGATCATTTTCATGAGCGATCACGAGAACCATGACGACAAGGAAAAAGTATTCGATGCCGGCGGTGTAGACCACGTCACCAAGCCCCTGATTGAAAAAGATGTGCTGGTCCGGGTCTCGACCCACTTGACACTGAGATGGGCACTCCAGGAAATGGGGAAACGGAATACCCTTCTGGAGGAGCAAATCAAGCGGTGCAAGGAGATCGAGGCAACAGGCAAACAAAGGGAGGAAGCACTGGGTCTCAGTGAAGTCTGCTTCCGTGGTATTTTCGAGACCGCCATCCACGGCATGGCTCTGGTTTCTCCTGCGGGCAAATTTCTCAAGGTCAACCGTGCCCTGTGCGTTCTGCTTGGTTATGCAGAAACAGAACTATTGGCCATCGATTTTCAAACCATCATCCACGCCGGTGACCTGGATATCGAAATGGCCTGTGTGCGCCTCATGCTGGCGGGCACGCTGCCAACCTACCAAATGGAAAGACGCTATGTTCACAAGGATGGTCACATCATCTGGGTATTGCTGAGCGTCTCCATGACTCGCCTTGAGGGTGGCGACAAGCCGGTCAATTTCGTATTGCACGTTCAGGACATAACCGACCGGAAAAGCCGCGATGAAAAACTCCTGACCACCAGGAACAAATTGCAAATTCAAGTCGATTGCGTCAATCGAATCCAGAGCTTGTCCATTGAAGACTCAAATCTGGATACTCTTTTTCAAACCCTTCTCCTTGAAATCCTGAAACTGACCAATAGTGATTACGGTTTCATCGCCGAAACAAGAATAGATGAAAAAGGTGCAACCTATCTTCAGGCGCTGGCCATTTCCAATATTGCCTGGGACAAGAACAGCAGGGAATATTACGAGGCCAACGTCTTATCCAGCATCTGTTTTGCCAGAATGCGTGGTTTGCATTTCGCAGTACTGACCAGCGGCGCACCCGTGATTGCCAACGATCCGGTCCACGATCCCCGTAGTTGCGGTTTGCCTCCAGACCATCCCGTGCTGGATGCCTTTCTGGGCATGCCCATCAAACGGGGAGATAAAATTTTGGGTGTGTTGGGAATAGCCAATCGCCCACACGGCTACAACGCAACCCTGGTGGACGAATACCTGGGACCGGTAATCTTGGCCTGCGCACAAATCATCGAGGGATGCCAGGAACGCAGAATAAAAATTGCCAACGAAAATGTTTCGAGCCAGCGCGAAGCCATCCTCACGAGCATGGATGAAGGGGTTATCGTCGTCAATGCCAGGGAAGAGGCAATTGTTTATGCGAATTTAAAATTCAAAAAAATGTTTCAGTATGAGACTGACGATCTGACCGGAAAAAATTTCAGCATCTTTCACGTGCCTGTAGGCAGGACTTCCCGGGAAATATCAACAGAGATTATTGAATCTCTTGACAAGAATGGTGAATGGTCCGGGGAAATCCGCAGCCGGAAAAAAAATGGTTCCACTTTCTGGTGTCTTGTCACAGTATCGTTATTCGAGCCTCCGCCATTCGGGAAGGAATGGATCTTCATATACAAGGACATCAGTGAAACAAAACGACTTGCAGAAGAACTTGATCAGTTTTTTACCATTGTTGACGATCTTTTGTGCATTGCGGATACCGAGGGATGTTTCCAGCGGATCAATCCGGCCTGGGAAAAAGTGTTCGGCTACTCAATGGCAGATTTGACCGGCAAGTCTCTCATCACGTTCATTCATCCTGAGGATGTCGCAGCTACCGAACAATCACTTGTTGCACAAAACAAACAAAATCCAAGGATTCATTTCGTCAACCGCTATCGCTGCAAGGATGGCAGCTACCGCTGGCTGGAGTGGCACTCGGTTCTGGTGGAACAACTTGTCTATGCCACCGCACGCGACTTCACCGATCGCAAGGAAACCGAAACCATCATGCGCCAACAGGCAGAGGAGTTGCGCCTGTTCTACGATATGCCCATCATCGGTATGGCCATTACCTGCCCCCGTACCAAACGTTGGATTGTGGTCAATAATCAACTTTGCCATATGTTGGGCCACACCAGAGAAGAACTCATCCAACTGACCTGGGCCGAAATGATTCATCCCCACGACCTGGAAGTCGTCCTGGAGCATTTTCTGGATATCATGCAGGGCAAATCCGATACCTGTGTCATGGATGCAAGATTCCTCCGCAAAAACGGCCAAATCATGAACATCGTCCTCAATGTGCAAGCCATCCGCAACGATGCCGGCCAAGTGGAACGATTTTTTGCCACATTGCTCAACATCACCGAACGCAAGCAGACAGAGGATGCCCTGCGGGAAGAATTACTCAAAAATAAAAGCTTTTCCGACATCATGGACAATGTCGAGGCCTACATCTACATCAAAAATCGCCAACGAAGATATGTTTATGCAAACCGCCTGGCCCTGGAACTGTTCCAGTGTACCGCCAAAGAGTTGGTCGGCTCAGGGGATGAACGATTTTTTTCCCCGGGTGCCGGGTTGGAGCAGATTGCACTTGTTGACAAACGGGTATTGGATCATGGTGAAACAACCAAAGAAATTCTTTCGGCGATTCCGCTGAGTCTTGGCAAGAAAAGGGTTTACCTGGAAGCCAAACGGCCAATTTATGACCAATCCGGAAATATTTGGGGCCTGAGTGGCATTTTTTCCGATATTACCGAGCAGAATCTGGTCGATGAGTCGATACGGGAAAACGAACAGAGGTTGCGGGAAATCACCTCCACCCTGGCAGAAGGTCTGTACGTCATTGACCTGTCGGGACGGGTCACCTTCATCAACCCCACGGCCCTGACCCTGTTGGGTTGGCAGGAAAAAGATGTGCTGGGACAAATTTCCCACACCCTGTTCCATCACAGCAAGGCCGATGGGACCCCTATTCTCCCTGCCGAATGCATGTTGCAGAGTGTGTTATCGAAAAAAATCGTGGCCACCTCGGACGGGGAGTGGCTCTGGCGTCAGGATGGAAGTGGATTTCCAGCATCCCTGATCGCATCGCCTATTGTCAACGGCAAGGTAAAAGGAGCCGTCGTCGCCTTCCGGGACATCACACAACGCAAAAAAATTGAAGAAAATTTACACCAGGCCAAGGAACAAACAGAAAAAGCTGCACAGGCCAAAAGCGAGTTTCTGGCAACAATGAGCCACGAAATTCGTACCCCCATGAATGTGGTGCTTGGCATGAGTGATGTCTTGCTGGAAACCAATCTGGATCAAAATCAGCGCCGCTACGTGGAAATGATGCACCGTTCAGGGGGGGCGCTGCTTGGCATCATCAACGATGTTCTGGATTTTTCCCGGATTGAGTCCGGGCAATTCACTCTGGTTGACATGCCCTTTTCTCCCAGCGCTGCGGTGGATGAAACCACCCGGATGATGCAAATATCCGCCGAACAGAAAGGCAATACCCTGGTGGCGATCATAGCCCCAGGCATCCCTGATGCCATTTTGGGTGATGATGGCCGGATTCGCCAGGTTCTCATCAATCTGATCAGCAATGCAGCCAAGTTTACCGAACACGGCCAAATCAGCGTGCATTTGGATTTCCACCCCCAGGAACCGGACACCATACTTTTTTCCGTCTCCGATACGGGCATAGGCATTGCCTCACACAATCTGGATCACATTTTCAGTCTGTTTACGCAAGCAGATACAGGAATAAACCGGCGATTTGGCGGAACCGGGTTGGGGTTGGCCATTTCCCATCGGCTTGTGGAGTTGATGGGAGGACACATCTGGGTGGAGAGCGAAGAAAAACATGGCAGCATCTTTTATTTTACCTTGCCGTTACGCATCGCCAAGGCACCCATGCACTCCACCCCACTGGCAAATGCATCCAACCTCCAGGCACGCAGTCTGCGCATATTGTTGGCCGAAGATTCACCCGACAATCAGGCACTGTTTCAGATTTATCTGAAAAATACCTCTCATAGCCTGGTCATGGTCAATGACGGTCTTGCCGCCGTGGCACGTGTCCGCGAAGAGCTGTTTGATCTGGTGTTGATGGATATCCAGATGCCCATCATGGACGGTTATGCCGCGACAAAAGCCATTCGCCAGTGGGAACAGGCTGAAGGCCGTACCCCTTTGATCATCATTGCACTCAGTGCCCACGCATCCATTGGCAAAAAGGGGGAGAGCCTGGCCGCCGGGTGTGATGACCACTTTTCCAAGCCCATCAAGAAACAGGTACTTCTGTCGGTACTGAACAATTATGCCACAATGGGTAACACTGGTTGAGGATGCAGCAAGATGAGAGACAAACAAATGATCCTGGTTGCCGATGACGATCCAGACATGCGGCTTTTGTATGACAAGCACCTCCATGACATGGGATACACGGTCGTCTTGATGTCCGATGGCGTGGATGCCCTGGCCCTGTTCGACCTCCATCGCCCGGATCTGGTCATCCTGGATGCCGATATGCCACAAATGGATGGATTTTCGGCATGTATTGCCCTGCGTAAACGACTGGGAGAAGAAACACTTCCCATTCTTGTGGTCACCGCCCTGGCGGATGATGCCTCTGTGGATCGTGCTTTTGCCGCAGGGGCGAACGATTATATTACCAAACCGATTCATTGGGGTGTATTGCGCCATCGCCTGTATCTCGTTTTGCAAAACCTCAAAGACAAAACTGCACGCAAACTGGTCGAAGACAATCTGGAACGTCTGGTATCCATACTGGAAGCGACCCATGACTTCGTGGGTATTGCCCATGCGGCAGATACCTCGGTTATTTACATGAATCCATTCGGACGGGAAATGGTTGGCATCGGGGATCATGACGACGTGACCCGGTTCAAGATCGCCGATTTCCATCCAGAATGGGCCAACAGGCTGCTCTGCAATGAGATTATTCCAGAAGCCATCCATAACGGCATATGGATGGGGGAGTGCGCCTTCCTGGACCGGAATGAATGTGAAATTCCAGTCCACATGGTGTTCCTGGCCCACAAAGGCCAAAACGGACAGGTTGATCGATTTTCCACGATTTCAAGAAATATCACCAGGCAAAAACAGACTGAAAATGAATTGTCCAAGGCCAAAGAACTTGCTGAAAATGCCAATCTGGCAAAAACCAATTTTCTCGCCACCATGAGCCACGAAATTCGAACTCCCATGAACGGCGTACTGGGAATGGCCGATCTGCTCAGAAGAACCTTCTTGACAGAACAACAACGTCACTACGTGGAAACAATCCATCGTTCCGGACGCACCCTGCTGCGTGTGATCAATGACATCCTGGACCTTTCAAAAATACACGCCGGTCAGATGCTTCTTGAATTAATACAGTTCGACCTCATCGAAATAATCCATGACATCAATGACCTGTTTGTGGTGTCGTCACAAAAGAATGGCATAGGATATGAATTCCTGGTCGGCGCGGATGTCCCCACCCATCTTCTGGGAGATCCTTATCGTCTGAGCCAAATTTTATTCAATCTGCTTGGTAATGCTTTCAAATTTACCGAGGCTGGATCAGTCAAAATGTTGGTCGATGTCGATGAGGAGTCCGCTTTTGATGTTTTGCTGCGCTTCCAGATCATCGACACCGGCATCGGCATCACACCAAATTATAAGGAACATCTATTTGATACCTTCTCTCAAGAAAACTCCTCGATCTCACGCCGATTTGGCGGCAGCGGCATGGGACTGGCCATCACCCGGAACCTGGTCGGCATGATGCAGGGAACACTTGGGGTGAACAGCATTCCTGGGCAGGGATCCACCTTCTGGTTTACGGTCCGTTTTGGCAAGCTCCAGGCAGGAGACCGGCGGGATATCCTTGCCTGGCAAAATGCCCAAGTGAAGCCAATGCCCGGTCATATTCGTTTCCAGGGACATGTTCTGCTGGTGGAAGACGACCTCGTCAACCAGGAGGTGGCAGTCGCCAATCTGGAATTGTTCGGATGCCAGGTGACGGTCGTCAACAACGGCCAGAAAGCCATTGCTGCGGTTCATGCCCAGACTCCCCCTTTTGATGCCATTTTCATGGACTGCGAGGTGCCTGTCCTGGATGGGTTGGAAACAACCATGCGACTTCGCCAAATGGAAAAACAATCCGAAGGGCAACATACACCCATCATTGCCATGACCGCCCACGTTCTGGAAGAGAACAAACAAAAGTGCAAAGATGCAGGCATGGACGACTATCTGCGAAAACCGTTCAGCCAGGCCAATCTGGGAACCATTCTCAGTCATTGGCTACCCCAGACAATCAACCATGCAACAACCAGGAACATTCCTTCGCACCCGGGCCTGAACCAGGATCTTTCCCCGGATTTTTCGTCCCCGACACCACCGTCTGATCATTCCGAATCACAAGCTCCCTTTCATGAATTCCCGGTGTTTGATCAAGAAACCCTGGATCGCATTCTGGAACTCTCCAGAAAAAGTGGCAACGGCCTGCTGAACAAGATCGTAAATAACTATTTGACACAAACATCGGAATTGTTGATTGAAATGGAACGTGCCCTGGAACAAAAAAATCATGAAAGAGTGCGAATAGCAGCGCACACCCTGAAATCCTCCAGCCTCACCATGGGCATGACACGCATGGTCACTCTGGGACGAATCATGGAAACAAATCATGCCAACCTGACCCTGGTGCAAGAACATTTTCTCCACGGAAATTCTATCTTTTCAGAAGCAAAACAGGCGTTGAATAACTTGATTGCATCGCAACATGGGTTGACTCATCCATGAATGATCCGATTCGTGAAATGGGAAACCCCCTGGTGCTGATTGTGGATGATGAATCGTTGCAACGCCTGCTCATGCGGGAAGCATTGAAGCAGGATGGTTTTCATGTCGCAGACGCAGAAAACGGAATCCAGGCCTGGAATCTGATGCAAAATCATTGTCCCGATATGGTGATTTCCGATGTGGTGATGCCGGAAATGGATGGTTTTGCCTTATGTGAATCCATTCGCCAACAAGAGAAAATGAAGTACCTGCCAGTTGTCATGGTCACCAGTCTGGATGACCCGGCATCCATTGATCGTGGCTATCGAATGGGGGCCACTGATTTTATCACCAAACCCATCAACTGGAGTCTGTTGGGTCACCGTGTGCGCCATATTTTACGGGCAGCTCGTACCGCCCAGGCCCTGGCAGAAAGAGAAATTGATCTGATACGCACACGCATGGAGATCATCCGGCGTCTGGGTCAGGCGGCGGAATATCGCGACAACGAGACCGGCCTCCATATCATGCGAATGAGTCGATATTCTGCTTTATTGGGACAAGCCCTTGGCCTCTCTTCCTTCGACCAGGATCTGTTGCTCAATGCCTCTCCCATGCATGATGTCGGCAAAATCGGCATTCCCGACAGCATCCTCTTGAAACCGGGAAAACTGTCCAACAATGAGTTCGGCGTCATGAAACAGCACACCATCCTGGGGGCAAAACTCCTGGAAAATGATCCCGCTCTGCTGTTGCGCACGGCCCACATGATCGCCCTGACCCATCACGAAAAATGGGACGGTCATGGATACCCGTATGGACTGTCAGGAAAGGATATTCCAGTCATGGGTCGTATCTGTAGTCTGGCCGATGTGTTCGATGCCTTGACTTCCCATCGCCCTTACAAACAACCCTGGAGCGTGACAGATGCGGTCGCTGAAATCCGGAAATGCTCCGGCACGGCCTTCGACCCCGACATGGTTCGCGTATTCGTTGACATCATTCCCGAAATAGTGAGAATCAAAGATGCATTCTCCGATAAAAGTCCAATTGAGTGAAATATTCAGATCAAATCACAAACCGTCTCATCAATCAGCCATGATATCCATTCTGATTGTGGATGATGATCACGTAACACGTATTTTTCTGGAAGAATTGCTCCACCAGGAAGGGTATCAGGTGGTCCTGGCCACCAACGGCCAGGAAGCACTGGTTCGCCTGGATGAAACATGGTGCGATTTGATTTTCATGGACATCCAAATGCCGGTTATGGACGGATATCAGGCTACGCAACTGATCAAAGCCATGGAACAACGAAAAGAATGGTTCATTCCAGTAATTTTTCTTACCTCGGTGCTAACCGATCAGGAACTGGCTCACTGTCTGGAATGCGGCGGCGATGATTTTCTCACCAAGCCCCCCAACCCCATCATTCTGAAAGCGCGACTCCACGCCTGGTTGCAGCGGGCCGATCTGGTCAACAGATTGGCCATGAATCGGCTTGATTTGGAAAATGTAATCCTCAAGATGCGCCAGGACGATCAATTCGACCGACGTGGATTGCGTGTCTTGATGACTCCCTTGGAAAAAACCAACGGAGATATCGTACTCTCCGCCTGCCGATCTGATGGCGTGCAATATCTCGTGGTGGGAGACTTTACCGGACACGGCTTGGCAGCGGCCGTTTGTGGGCCCCTGGTGTCCGACATTTTCTATCGTCTGACGTTACAGAATGTTCCGCTGCACACAATCATTTCCAAGATCAACGCAACAATTTTTCGTAGATTGCCGGTCAATATGTTCATGGCTGCCGCCTTCCTGGAAATGGACCGGGCCAAAAGCATCATACGCATCTGGAATGCTGCCATGCCTGCGGTGATACTCATCCGTTCCGGAGAAATCGTTTGCAAATTCCCCCCCACTCTTCCACCCCTGGGCATAGGACAGCATTCCATCCATAACGAATCCTGCGCAGAATATTCCCTGACAGACAGTGACCGGATTTACCTGTATTCTGATGGAATTGTTGAAACCCGTTCACCTGCATGTGAACTGTTCGGCGAAGAACGATTGGACCGTTTTTTAAAAGAAATCTTTCCCTCCTGGACAGATTTGCGAACCTTACTCAAGGTGCTTGAATCATTTCGCGCCGGACAGGAACAAACCGATGACATTACCTTGGTAGAAGCAAGACAGGACCAGGGATGGACAGAAACATGATCATCCAGTCTTTCAAATATGTTTCAGGAAGTTCCAGATACCGATATCACAAACATCCGTTTGAATATCCATACAAATTTCACTGAAATTCAAGGTTATGCGTCGTGACCGTGGCGGGGATTTCGTAGTTTATACCAGACTGTATTCAAAATAAAAGGTGAATATTCATCCCCCCATTAAAAAACGTTTGAAAAACCGGGATGAAAGTCCAGGAGGAAGCGGCTCTGCCCTTCCTCCTGGCTGGGTTTGGAGTGGATCCCCAACCCATCTTTAACATGCTTTGGCCATTTTTGGCAGGTTTTGGCGGGGTTGCATACTCCAACCTGTTGATTTGTTTGTATTGCATTTTTTTACTTCGTTTTGTAGTGCCATAATCTTTTCATGAAGCATTGACACCGTCGGCTTTTGTCATATCCAGGCGGGTATGTACATTCACCGCACACAAACTCGCAACACGGCCACGGGTGAATCCTATTTCACTCACCGCTTGGTACGCTCTGAACGTTCAGGCACCAAAGTCAGACAGGTGACCCTCCTGAATCTTGGTCGTCATTTCAGAATCGGCCAAGATCAGTAGCCAATGCTGTGAGCGTTACAAATCTGTGGAGCAAACATTTTGCCTCATCATCTCTGCCATGATTGACTGTTTGTGTAAAGTTTCTCAGATCAAGAACACAAAAAACACAGTCTTCAACAGAATCAAAGGCTTTAATTTTCAGATCACCATTGTTGCCAATCAAGTCATCCTTCCCCGGATTTGTCCCCAACCCGAAATTGCCCAGCCCAAGTAATATTCTTTCAATTCTTCCTGCTGGATAATTTCCCGGATAGGGATAAAGAACTTCTTATCCCGTCGCGCATGATGTACCTGTCATCAGGCCAATCACGTCATCTGCGTCCGTGACATCCCCCCCTGCCTTCTTGACACCATCCATCCATTTGTCCAAATCTGACATTGACAAGTTCTCCTGATGATAATAAAGCATAAACTTACATACTGCTCAACAATTCAGATTATGTTATTAAACCCTTATAAATCCATGTCAATCATGATTTTCAAAAAAGCTTGTTTTTTTGCGGAAACAGACTAACAAATTGAAAAAGAATAACTTTTTTTATCCATGAACCTGTACAGCCGAGCCTGCTGAGATTACTGGCACTCTGTTTCAGGCAACGCCAGGAGGAGACGACCAACCGTCTCCTCCTGGTTTCCTGTTCAAAAACTTCGTACATTGCAACGAAATCTTTCAGAGCTGCAGAGTGAAAACATCGACCTTTCAACCCAGATGTGTTCTGGTATGGATATGTCCGCCCTGGCAGTGGTGGACACAGGCTCCTTGCAGAGCGGTCTTTTTTCTGCTGATCCAGGGAGAACCTTGGATGGCATGCAGCATGTCGGTATAGCCGGCGTCACAGCGATTTTTGACGGAAATCCGGGAAAACTCGTGCCCGGCTTCCGGGGGAATTCCCGGACCTGGTTGATATGAAACATGAATGATGTCCAGGTCATGAATCTGGTCCGGCTCACTCCCCGTTCCCATTCTTGTTCCTGGGACATCGCCGAAGATTTGTCTGAATTCTGCTTGGTGTGCCTGGGGTGCCTGGCGCAACAACTCCACAAGCATGCGCCGGGAGTTCCAACGCCGGGTTGTATTGCGGATCTCCCTCTGAACCCGGGACGCATACCGAATCTGCGCCTCCCGAAACATCACATCATCCATCGTTTTCAATTCCGGACCCGTGGCCGAAAAAAGATCCACCATGAATATCAGCAGGGAACCATTGACCGGGTTATCCAGAAACGTTTGCAAGGGCGTATTGGAGGCTACACCGCCATCCCAATACTGCTCCCCATCGATCACCACAGGAGCGAATCCGGGTGGCAAGGCGCCACTGGCCAAGGTATGTTCCGGAGTCAGCTTTCTCTCCCGGTTGTCGAAAAATTTCAGTTCCCCTGTTGTCACCTTTGTCACTCCCAGGGACAAACGGGGCGCATGTTTGGAATTGATGTAGTCAAAATCCGCCAGTTCCAGGAGGGTTTGCCGCAGGGGGGAAGCATCCGCATAACTCAATGCATCGGGAGTTCCCGGGGGTGAAATCTGCGGTATGGGCGGTATCCGTGGAGAGAAAAAATGTGGCTGCCCGGTCAGTTGGGTTTGCAATCCGCTCATTTTGATGAAGACCGTCGGGGAAAGATTGTACAACCACGCATCCCACCACGCACTGGGCCTGGTCACAATCTCCCAGAATTTTTCCAGTTGTTGCAGACGTTTATCTGGCGGATTGCCGGCCAGGATGGTGGCACCGACCGCACCGATGGAAATACCGGAGATCCATTCCGGCTCGAATCCCTTTTCGGTCATGGCCCGATAACACCCCAATTGATAGGGTCCAAAAGCCGCCCCACCCTGTAGTGCCAATGCAACGTGCGGTTTGCCACCGCCATTCTGCCCCGATTTATGCCCTGTCATGGGAACCCCTCCAGTTGCTTTGACTCCGTTCAGCCGATCCAAACGGAAGCGTGACAGGAGGTTACTCAACTATATTCTTAATTTCCAGGATTTTTGCGCCGGGAACGCCAGGATTTATGATAATTATTGAAAAATCTCAATCAATACAAAGCCTGTATTCCATATATTAAAATATATTAATTATCAGACAATCTCCTGTTCCAGACCGAACCCGAATATTCAGACAACCTCTTGTTCCTGTTCCAGACCAGACACGATCAAACACGACCATGCCAGATTCAAAACGCAGCAATCATTCGCGATGAAAATGCAGGTGGGCTGTAATCTCTTCCCGATCATGGTAGAGTTGTTTGCAACGCAGATCGTGGGCCAACCCTGCCTGTTCCAGGGCACCGTGAATCATGTCCTGACAGTGTTGCAGGGCCGCAAAACGTTTTTTCATGGGCAGCTTCAGGTTGAAGATGGTTTCGCGGCACCAGCGCTGCCTGCCCCAGAGTATGACGAGTTCGGCCACGCGGGTGGGTTTGTCCACGATATCGCACACCATCCAGGCCACCGGTTTGGGTGGCACAAACCGCCAGGCATCGGTGCGCACATGCCGCACCTGACCTCCCGCCAGCAACCCGGCAGCCAGATTGGCATTGTCCACAGCCGTCACCCGCAATCCCTGCCGCAGCAAATACCAGCTCCAGCCACCCGGGGCCGCTCCCAGGTCCACGGCAAGCAATCCGGGACGTAACCGTTTTTGACGATCCTGGGGCGTCAAAAAATGGCCCATGGCCTCTTCCAGTTTGAGTGCCGCCCGACTGGGTGCCTCCCGCTGCATTTTCAGGCGCGGAATTCCCATGTGAAAAACAGACCCATTGGTACTCGGCGTGAGGCCGACATGCACCGTGGCCGTATCCAAAAAAAAGAGATGCAACTGCCAGGATGCGCCGGGATCCAGCAAACCCTCGGCCTGCAACCGTTTGTCCAGAAAACGGGTCAAACTTTGGCACAAAGGCGAAAGAACCCTGCCGGAGTTGGTATCAGGGGTTTCCACCCACACCTTGCCTACCGCCACACCCAAAGCCGTCACCCTGGCCATGATGGGTCCGACCCGATCCGTGGCTGGCAATCCGGTCAGGGCCGGCCCCGTCACCAGCCATTGCCGGACAAAGACCATATCCCGGAAATTCAGACGGGCCAGTACCTCGACCGGTTTCTCTCCAACCGGGAAAAAAGTGACAAACCCCTCTCCGGTTGCCACCTTCCCCGGTATCCCTGAAGATCCAGCCATGGCCATGATCTCATCTGCACAGCTTGCCTCAAATCCGGCCCGACAATAAAGAATCAACCGGTCCATGGAAAACCTTCCCTTCCCGCAAAAATCCCGCCTTCACCTGCCACAATGGCTGACTCCATGCACCGGGAAATCTGCAAAGATTTATCGGAAGAGTCCTCCCCGGCCCCGGTGGGTAACACAGGCCTGATCCGTCTGCACGGAAAAAAAGAGTGGCGATCAGGTCAGGAAAGGGCTACCACTTCCAGGTCAATTTCAGCTACCATGACCCGGAGATATTGGCGGGACTTTATTTTGATGGATTTTGACGGCAGAGTTTGGAATCTACCCCAGCCACGCACGGAGCATTCGGCCACCATGGACGGCAACCCGACATTGCCATTCGGAAAACACAAGGCAGACTGGATTTTTCTGGTTTTTCTGCTTTTGACGGTCTGTTACCAGACGCTTGCCTTCAATTTCGTACATCACGTCTATCCCCGTTTTGGATATCCTGTCGAAGATATTTTTGTTGGTCTTTCCCGAAATCTGTATGAGCGTGGTGTTTTTGCCGATAATTTCCGCAGCATGTACGAACAATCCATTTTTTCTGAAAACGACTTGTCAAACAAATCCGCACCTGACCCGGCATCTGATAAAAAAATTCAATATAACACCTGGCGCACACCCTCCTATCCAATCTATGTCAGTGGCATCTACACCCTGTTTGGTGACCAGGAAATCAATGCCATCATATTCAATAATGGAATTTTATTTTTGTCGGTTATCCTGACCTTTTTCATGGGACGTCTCATCCATCCGGTGGCAGGTTTGCTGGTGGCCATGCTGACAATGGCCGATCCGATCTATATTCAAACCTCGAACACTTTTTTGGCGGACGAGGCATTCCACTTTCACATCGTGTTGTTTCTCCTGGCAGCCATCTGGATGTTCAAACATGGCGTAACCACGGGACGGGTTGCCTTGTGTGCTGTTTTTCTCGTCCTGCAAGAATATGTGCGGCCCTCCGGCATGTATCTCTGGATCGTCTTTTGCCTCTCCCTGATTTTTCACCTCTGGAATCAAGTCCCCAGACTCCAGATAGCCAAACTGGTCCTGCTGTTTCTGGCCATTCATTTTGCAGGTATTGGCATCTGGACCCTGCGCAACGTCATGGTGGGGGGCAGTGCCGATTTTGTAGGCATGCAAGGCTCCCACCTGGTTCGCTTCCATATGCCCCTGGTGATTGCGGAGCGGGATGGCATCAGTGAAAGCCAGGCCGGGGAAAAATTGTTCGCACCGCTCAATTCCCGGTTGGCACACATGAAAACCACCCGCGAACGGGACGACTATCTGGGTCAGGTCGGACGCGAAATGATCCTGGAAAACTACCGCTTCTCTCTGCTGGTCATGATCAAAACAATGTTGCCGCGCCTCTTTTTTTCTCCACCGCCCGAACATCCGCCGGTTTTCACCGCCCTGGATCATTATCAGAAACTTCAGGATTATCTCCTCGCCCAGGAGGATGTCACCAGTCGCATGGAGCGCAACCGGAACGTCATCGCCTATCTTTTCCAGCATAAACACTGGGTTGTCCTGTATCAATTGTTCATGGCCAAGCTGGTCAACCCCCTGCTGATCCTCTGTGCCTTGCTGGGATTTTGGCACATGATTCGCGGTACCGAACATAATTTTCGAACCATTGGCTGGTTTCTTTTTCTCTTCTGGGGGCAAATGACTCTCCTGCACCTGATCTATGCCCTGGCCCGCTACCGCATGCCCATCATGCCGGCGGTGTATCTTCTGGCCGTCTTTTTTGTGATCCAGACAGCCCAAAAATGGCGTAAAAACAAAATGAGCCACCACCCCTGACACTGAGAGGCTGTCGATTAACCCTCGGATAAATATAATTGGAAAGAAAAATTTTATTGGGGCTTCGCCCCAAACCCCGCCAGGAGAAAGGGCACAGCCCTTCCTCCTGGACCTCCATCCCAGTTTTTCATTCGTTTTATTTGAAATTAACAAGTTATCAGACAGCCTCTGAGACCAGATTGCCCTCAATAAAGGGTTGTGCCTCCATTTGGTTGATTTCGCTCAAACTGCCACGCCAGTCTCAAATCTGTTGATGAAAAGGCCAATCACAGTGTCATGCATAAGAGTTGACCTGGAAAAGCAAATCAATTCCTGTGATCGCTGGCAACTTTTCTGGTCGGCGAATTTTCTTCCGGTGTGTTGGTCAGGATCAAGGTACCGGCTGCCGTGGCTTGGACCTGGCCGCTGGAATTCTGGCCAATCGATACCTGATAGGTGGCATGGGCTGCGAGACCAAAGATCAAGATCCGTTCCACTCCGGCGGGTGCCGGGGGCAAATTCAGGAGGGATTTTTCCCCGGCAGAGACAAAGGCCACGGCCAGATCGGCAATCTGCACACCCGGCATGGTGGCTGGATCGCCCCAGGCTGTCAGGGTTGGCAGAGGCTCTTTGGTGGCAAGACGTGGCAGCATCACGGCCAGAAAACCGTTTGGTACAGTTCCCTCGGGAACACGGGCTTCCACCCGCCAAGCTCCGGCATCAGCGGGAATGCGCCCGGCAGGGTGATGGTTTTGCCCGTCGGCACCACGAAAGGCCTCCAGGCCACCCACCACGCGCAAATCAGACGGTGATGGAAGCAGAAAATCCGTGCGCAACGTGGTCCGACCATTGCTGAACACCACATGCTGTTTTCCAATCTCGGGTCGATTGATGCCGTGCAGCAACCAGACCGGTCGCAGCCCTGCCGGACCCATGGTCACGGCGTCATAAACCACCAGTACGGGTTGTGAAAATCCGGCAATGCGCCGAAGAAACAGAAAATGGCGCCGGAAATGGTGCAGGCTTCCGGCAGGATAGAGATTTTCGCCGCGACCGCGCACATAGGTATGGAGGGGATAATCCTCGAATGCTTCAATGCCACCCTGGATGAACGCCGGATCCTGCAATTGTTGGACACTCTCCGGCGGTTTGGCGTCGTTTTGCTCGATCAGCAACGGACTCCCGGATTTTTCCAAAACCAGAGTATTGTGGGCCACGGTGCGGGTGTAATAATTCCGCCAATGGTCGCTTTTGTAGGCGTCATAAACCCCGCTGTCCACAGCCAAAGGTCCCTGGAGGGCCATTTCAAAGCTGTTGCCGTCCCGGTGGGCATGGTTGAAAAAACTCCAAGGGGTGGATTTGAACAGGACGGTCAGGGAGGATTCACCCTTGCCCAAGGCCCAGGTGTCCCGCATGACGGCGACCCCGGCCCGCTGGAAAAGACGGTTTTCCGGCAGGGTTTTCGGGTCGGTCGGTGCAACGTCCCGCCTTTTCCAGAGCAACTCCCAAATGCGCTCCTCTTCCCGCCCCCGATCCTTGAAACGGGCTTCCCACCAGGCAGCGATACCGTCATTCCAGACATCCGCCACCTTGTAGAGAACCCGCAGCAAATGCGGCGAGGGTGTGGGGGAACGATTGTCGCCGCTCATGAAGACCGATCCGTCATCCTTGAGTCCATAGAGGTGAAACAGAACGGCCTGTTGCAGCCATGGTTCGCGGGCAAACCAATCCTCTCCCAGGGCGGTGGCAGCCAGATCCAGAATCTGCGCCGTAACCAGATGGTAGTAGCGGGAATATTCCCACCCCATGTGAAAACCGCCATCCATCTCTGCAATGAATCGGTAAAAAGGCAAAAAATGGTTTTCCAGATGGTCGAGAATGAGGGGGAGGCGTTTTTCCATGGTCGGACTTTCGCCCTGTACGGCCAATGCTCCCATGAGAACCGTCAAATGGGCATGGTATTCGTGCCCCCCGGAAACTCCCTTGAGTTCAAGTTGCTTTTTTTTCTCCAGCCACGTCGTGGCCTCTTCGATAAACTGGATCAACTGTTGTCTGGCGGTCGCATTCAGGCGGGGATGACACCAATCGAACAGCATGGCGGCGGCTTCGAGCCGGTCGCGTACCCGCTGGTCATCCTTTTCCTCGCTCAGGGAGAGACGATTGGCCACGGCAAAGGCTGTCAGGGCTGCTTCCAGATGACCCTTGCCCGGTTTGATGGCATCGAGCAGGGCAAAAACCGGCATGGCCTTGTTGGCCTGGGCAGGATCCAGGTCCAGGAGCGTGACCCCATTCCACTTTTCCTGGGCATAACGCTGCAAGCGTTCATGGACATCCCGGGCATGTCCGGGTCTGGCCACCCGGGCCTGAAGGTCTGCCAGGCTTTCGGGTGTCAGGTAAAGCCGTGGATGGTGGGCAACCACCGTATGGGCCAGGGCTGGAACGGGAGCGACCACGACCCATGAAAAAGCCAGAAAAACAAGCACACACAACAGACGTCTCAGTTCAGAAACAAAGGCCTGCACCCTCATGGTGGGTCACCTTTCAGGATTCCGGAAAATTTTGCTTGAAAAACCGGACAATCAACCCGTAACCCGCAAGGCCTGCCGCAACTCGCCGGCTCGGCGCAGGTAGGGATGGCCCTTCTTCAGGGAAGCAGGGAGACGATGCAAAAAGGCCAATCCCGCATCCATGTTGTCAAACTCACCCACCAGGATCATCAGGAGATTTTTCCCTGTGTTTTCATACATGAAGAGTTGATTTCGATCCAGAATATTCTTGTGATTGGCCAGGAGTTCCTCCAATTTTCCGGCACGGGCCGCTTGCAGATCAATGGCCATGAGATGGACAAGGTAGCGACCGCGGCCACTTTTGGACAGCAAAGCCTGCGTGGCCGCCTTGCGTTGCGCAATATAAGGGCTGTCCTGTCCACTCCTGGTCAGGTTCAACGATTCTGTAACTGGGGGAAGGATGACAGATGCCACCTGGGAGGGAAACCGTTGTGTCTCGTCGGTGTTTGCGGGTTTTGTGGAGGACTTTCCTGGGACTCCACCTGCCAAGGCAGGGTCTGGCATGCCGTTGGCTGACATCAGGTTTGTGGCGGGTCTGGTCTCCGGGACCGGATTTGTTGCCACAGAAAACCGGGCGATGGGTTTTTCATCGGTTACCGGCATCGTCTCTTGTGTCAATCTGCCGTTTGATGTCGGTCTTGTGTCGCGTTTCGGGTCGGTGTCTGGTGTCAATCTGCTGTTCGAGACCGGTTTTGTGTCGCGTTTCGGATGGGTGTCTGGAGCCAATTTTCCGTTCGGGATCGATTTTGCTTCATCGGCCACTTCCTTCTGCGCCTGCATGACTTCGGTCAGGACTTCATCGATGGGTGCCTGGAAATCTGTTGTGGGGAGTGTCCTATTGACATCGACCTTGTTTTCCGGTGCCTTGGGCAAGGGATTGGCCGTTTGGACAGAGGCTCCCGAATCCTGGCCCCTGGTCAATCGATCCGGAAGCGAAAAAGTCATCTTTCCCGGACCATCGGGATTGCCGGGAAGCAGGCTGACCACAACAATCCCGCCCAGAACAACCAAGCCGGCAAAAAGCGCCTTTTTGGACTGGAAAGGGGATGGTTTGCCGGCGGATCCGGAACGGTTGCCACGTTTTGGCCTGTCTGTTTCCATTTCGGGGACGGAAATGATGATGGGCAGGCCGAGAAAATGGGATATGTCGCTGGGTTGCTTGAAGGTTTGATCGATCTGGTTGTAGATGGCCATGACCGACAAGGCAAAGAAAAAGCCGAACACCAGACCGATGGCGATCAGTTTGGGGCGGTTGGGTGCAACCGGTGCGGGTTGCACCTTGGCCTTGCGCAACACCACCACATGCGAGTCGAATCCCTTGGATCCCCCTTGCAGATTGGACTCATCGCGGCGTTTGTAGAAGGTTTCGAATGAATAGGCCAACAAACCCGACTCCCGGTTGATCCGCTCCGAGGTCAACAAAAATCTTTTCAGGACAATATTGCGTTCATCCAGTTGGGCAATCTTGCTTTTGAGACCTTCGATCTGGGTTTGCACTGCGGCCAGGTCGGACTCCCGCTTGGCCACAACTGATTCCACCTCGCCATAGAGCAGCTCTCGCGATTTGGCCACCTGTTTGGCAATGCCCACGGCCACCGGGCTGTCGGGCAGATAGGTTTTATCAATCTCGACCTGCCGCAACAGCAGGGTTTGCAGGTTTGTTGACAGATTGCGCACGGTTTCTGTTTGTATGTAGGAAAACAATTGCGTTTTTTCACCGCCCAGGCCTGCCCGGATGGCCTGGATTTCGTTGGCAATGATGATGGCCTGGGAATCGAGGCCCTGAACAAGCTGGGAATAATCCTTGCGCAACAGCAGGTTGTTCTGGATTTCCTGATCCGGGTTGGGAGCCTTCAGATCCCCCACCATGTGCATCAGATCGTCCTGTTTTCCCTTCCAATCTGACAGGTAGCTGTTCACCTGATCGGCCAGAAAGACCTCTTTGGCACCTGGATTCAGGATGCGATGGCGAAACTGCCGATACTCCTCCATCAATGCTTCCAGAATATTTTTGGCCTCTTTGGGATCATGCCAGCGCAGGGCCACTTCGATGACATTGGATGTGGGCAGGATGGCCGTTTCCAGTGACGCACCGACTGTCTTGGCCATGCCTTCCACGGGATCTCCCCTGCCGGCACCGGGTTCTCCGGATTGTTCTTTCAGGGCAATCCTTTTCTCGGCAAGCAGCCGTTGCACGGTATTGCGCACCACATCGTCAGAGACCAGCATTTGCACTTCGGAGTAGAGATCCTCTTTGGTCACGGGTTCGACGCGCAGCATGGTGTCTTCCAGGGTCTGGGCATCCCGCTCGGACCGTTTGCCTTTGATCAAAAAGGCCCCGTCTGCCTGCCAGACCGGCGGACTCAACAAGGCGATGGCCACAAAGCCGGAGAGTATCACCCCGGAGATCCAGAATATTGCCCGCCGAAAGGCAAAAAAGGTGAAGATCAAATCTTTCAGTAGGTATCCACCGGTACTGGCGTCCTGGCGACTCTGCATGTGTGTTCCTTGCTTGTTTAAACCACGTCAGGAAAATCAAAGTCCAAGGCGATTTTTGGCCGGGACATTGTCCCAGGTCCATCCCATGCCCAGGTTCCACCCCCGGAACTGGAAGACGTCGGCCACCCGCCTGATGATATCGGAAGTTTCGGAAATGGGCATGTTGGGCACATAGACAATGTCATCCGGTTGCAGGAAAAAGTGCCCGGCTCCGGGTCCCAGGGTCAGGGTTTGTTCCAGGTTGACCCGTGTTCCCACCACCTTTTTCTGGTGTTTGCGGACCACAATAATGCTGTCCAGACGGGCATTGACCAGACTTCCTCCCGCCAGGGCCATGGCCTCGGCCACCGTGGCCGGTTTGAGGATGGGGAATGCCCCGGGCCTGGCAACCTGTCCCAGGACATAGATGGGTGACCCGGCGTGCCGTTCGAGGAAGAGATCCACCTTCAGACTGGGGCTGATCTTGGCATACTGGGCATTCAGATGACTGCCCACCTCCTCAATGGTTTTATCCCCCACAAGAACATCCCCGACCATGGGAAAGGTGGTAAAGCCATCCGGACGCACGGTCACAAGCCGGCTTAAGCCCCGGGAAGCGGTATGAAGGTCAACCTTCAATTCCCGGATTTGACTCAGGTATTCTGGAACAAGAACATAGATTTCCGGTTTGCGGAATATTTTTGAATAGCGTTCGGTCAACTCTTTTTCCACCACACGCACCGAACGCCCCGCCACCTGCACTTCGCCCAGATAGGGTAATGAAATATTGCCATCGGGCCGGATTTTCTGGGTTTCGTTCAATTCCGGATTGGTGACAAACTTGATGGTGACGGTGTCACCCAGATTGAGATGGAATTCCACCTCTTTCTGCCAGCTTTGGATGGAAAACAGCACGTCCAATTGATCCCCGGGGGCAATGCGATATTCAGAAAAAATCCGAAAATCTCCGTTTGAAAAGGAGAACGATGATTGTTCCAGGGTGACTTCTTCACCGGTTTTGATGGGAATCGGATCCTTGCCTGCACATCCCGGGAAAATCAGGATCAACCCCAGCAGCAGGGAGAGACCAGCCCCCATGCCCAGGCGCAGAGAGGCTGCCATCCATTTGCTGGAAAGAATGCCATCTTTGTGGCTCATGAAATCTGCCTCCTACAACCACCGGAATACAAAACGCGGAATATGAAACACCCGCCGATTGAGGACCACACCCAACACGTTGCCATGAATGCGCCGGAGCAGATCGAGGGATTCATGCACCACCACCCGCTTGGTGGATTCACAGCGGATCACCAGGATGACGCCCTGAAAATCGGCGGTGGCCAGGGTTGCCCCGGAACTGGTCATCAGGGAGGAGGAGTCCAGAATCACGTAATCGCAGGTGTCCCGCAGTCTGGTGATGAGTTCCTTGAAACCGGTCTGGGAAAACAAATCGCCTCTGTGGTTGACATCCCCGAATGGCAGCACTTTCAGACCCGGCACATGGGTTTCACACACGGCAGTTTCCAGAGACGCCGTGCCTGTCAATACGCCCACCAGTCCGGGTGTCTCGGGAATCTGAAAAACACGGGCCAATGCCGGGCTTTTGTCATTGCCATCCACGAGTACCACCCGGGTGTTGGCCTGGGTGACCAGACCATAAGCCAGGGCCACAGCCGTTGTCGTCTTGCCTTCCTTGGGCAGTGCCGACGATACGATCAAGGTCCGGAGATCCTTCCCCTCCGAGGCTGAGAGCAGATTGCCGCGAATGCGGGACATTTCGTGGTTCAATTTGGGCACGATCTGCCAGATCATATCCGTCGGATCCTTGTTCACGTTGGTTTCTCTCCTGCCGGTGTTTCCTGCCCCGTGAGCATGCGGTTTTCTCTCCAACCCAATATCCAGGCCGTTAAGCAAATTTCATTCCGATCTGGAGAATGATTAAAAAAACCGTGTAACTGTTTCAGGCTTTTCTTGAAAGGCTGCTGGATAGTTACGATACCGTTTCGATTTGAATCGTTTTTCAGGTCATTATTCCATGCAGAAGTTGCCGCTGCCATCCCATGTAACCGAGATACGGCACGAAAATTGCTTTTCATCTTCCTCCGTTCCTCCGTCCAAAGGCATTCTGCACCATGAAAATGTTCCCACCCCGCTTGATTGTGCTGTTGCTGGTCACCCTGTTCGTGCTGGATGCCCGTCTCTCGCCGGCGCAGCCTGGCACGACCGGGCAACCCGACAGGCAGGGAGCGCTTTCGCCGACCCTGGAGCAATTTTTGCGCGGTGAAACCGAGCGGGGAGGCACAGTCCTGCGTTTTGACCATGACAGCGACGCATTGACTCCGGCAGCCCGGGAACGCCTGGATCAGATTGCGCGTGCCCTGACGGCCAATCCCAAAATCAACATCCATATCGAGGGACATGCCTCGGCCCCTGGCAGCGATGCCTACAACATGGACCTCTCCCGGCGTCGTGCCGAAGCGGTGGTTCGCTATCTCCAGGAAAACCACCCTCTTCCGGCCTTGCGTTTTTCCATGGTGGCCCGGGGAAAACAGGAACCCGCCAATCCGCAGAATACCCCGGAAGCCCAGGCAGAGAATCGCCGGGTCCGGCTGGCCATGCAGATACCCGATCTGGTTCTGGGTGTGGGCGGCATGGCACCACGTCCCCTGATTTTGACGCCCGATCATCGTTTCGTCATCGGTACCAGGCAGGGGGTTGTGCGTCTCTGGGATCTGAATGCCGGTTGCACGTACACGGAGTTGCCCAATCCGGGCACCATCGTCAATGCCATGGCCATATCTCCCAACGGTCGCGTTCTGCTGACCGGTGACGATGATGCTGTCTTGCGTCTGTGGGATTTGGAAACCGGTGTGGTTCTGCACGATTTTACCGGCCATGCCGGTCCGGTGACCGCCATCACCTTTGCCCACAAACTCGGTCTGGAAATGCTCTCCGGTGGGGGGGATGGTTCCGTCAAATTGTGGAATCTGGAGTCAGGGCTGCATCTGCGGAATTATGCGGGACATCAGGGAACCGTCACTGCCCTGGCAACCATTCCCGGTGGGCGGCGTTTCCTTTCATCCGGCATGGATGGCAAGGTGGTCTTCTGGGATTTGTCCACCGGTGATGTACTCCTTGAATTCAAGGGTCATGAGGGGCCTGTTTTTTCCCTGGCCGTATCTCCAGACGGACATTTGGGAGCATCGGGTGGGGCCGACGGGACCATCCGTTTATGGAAACTCGACCTGAATCCGAATCTCGCCCAACCTGAACCCCGTATTTTCAGGGCACATGACGGAGCCGTGACCGGCATCGCATTTCTCAAGGGGGGGCACCAACTCGTTTCAGTGGGTCATGATGGTACCACCCGGGTCTGGGATGTGGCCACCAATCGCCTGTTACACAAATTTTCTTCTTCTCACCCTGTTCAGTCCGTGGCCGTGGATGTCACCGGTTCCCTTTACCTGTCCGGTGAGGAAAATGGGGCTGTCCGCATGGCAAGCCTGGAGACTGGATCTGCGGTCAGATCCTTCACTTTTGCCGATCCCGGTCCTCCGATTCCCATGGGAAAGGTCTCGGGAGAATCCTGGACCCCGCCCGGCTCGACCACCCCATTCATCTGGGTGGGCGGTGGCTGTTATCAGCAGGGGTGCTCGCCGGTCATCGGCCAGTGCAGCTTTGACAACCAGCCCGCGCATGAGGTGTGCGTCAAAGGCTTCTGGCTTGCCCGCCATGAGGTCACCCAGGCCGAATGGATCCGGACCCTGGACTTCAATCCTTCGAATCATCAGATGGGTGGTGATTATCCGGTGGAGCGGATCTCCTGGATGGCTGCCCGGCATTATCTTTGCCGTCTGAATGGGGCCGGTCCGGTGCGCTACCGTCTGCCCACCGAAGCCGAGTGGGAATATGCCTGCCGGGGAGGCGGCAAGATGGAAGGGGTGCAGAGCAACTACCAGTCTTATCCTGCCTCGACAAGCGATGCTTCCGCCGCCCAGGCCCGGACACCGGAGAGCAGACCCTATGTCACGGACGATGCAACGCCCGCAGAGGAGCCTGCTCCGGAAGATTTGACCAAAAAAGAGGTCACCCGGGAGCCTTATCCCCCGGTCACCCAGGGGCGTGCCAATTCATTGGGATTGCTCAACATGAACGGCAACGTGTGGGAATGGGTCGCCGACTTTTATGACCGTGATGGTTACACCCGGCTGAATCGCGACAATCCCGTCCATGCCGGAGATATCGACTACCAGATGTTGAAAAGTGCCTACTCGCGTGTCGAACGTGGTGGTTCCTGGGACGTGGGTGCCCGCCCGGTCGGTTGCCTCTACCGGGATCATGACTACCCGGGATTCAGGAGCTTTTATCTGGGCATGCGTCTTCTGCTCGTGCCCGACCCGGATACCGGCACAAACACAAACACCCCGACAACGGCAACGTCGCCACCCATGACCGATACGGGATCGTCTCCCGCTGCAAATGCCGGGAAAGACAAAAACTGAATTCTGGAGGCTGCCCATGATCTCGCAGAATCAGGCAGATCGTATCACAGTGTGCCGGATGAATCCGGATGTTTCATGGAGAGGCTTCGTTGCTGCGGGCACTCCGAAAATACGGATTGTGTACACTGGCGGCAAATGTCCGGATTCAGGAAGCGCGTGACGATGCCATGGATGGCCTCGGTAATGGAACCAAAAATGTGGTCCTTGCCAATCACGGCCAGGCATCCTGAGCGTTGGATGGTTTCACACACCTGATCATGGACATCGAACAGGAACAGCCCCCCCCCGCGACCCCGACGGCGCAGGGCCTCCTGGATCAACATTTCGGCACCGGTGACATCGACAAAATTGATGGCCGACCCTACCAGGAGTAGATTGACGGCCCGGGGAGCCTTGCTGTCCAGACAATTCAAGACATCCTCGACATGATTGACGGCACCGAAAAAAAGGGAACCATCCACGCGAATGATGCGAAGTTGAGAGCATTCCGGAAGATGATCGGCAGCGACCAGATGGTTGTGGGTGTCCGGGTCTGGCACAAGGCGGGTAATGACCGGATTGGCACGGCCTTTGAGGTAATAGGCCAGGGAGGAGATGACGCCCAGATAGATGGCAAAATCGAGTTTGATCAAAAGGGTTGCGAGAAAGGTGCCCACCATGACGAGCGATTCGGCACGACTGGTTTTCATGATCAGATGGATTGCCTTGAAATCAATCAGGTTGAAAGCCACCAGCAGGATGACCCCGGCCATGGCCGGAATGGGCAGGTAGGCCACCCATGGGGCAACGATCAAGAGAATCAGGATCAGAAAAATACTCGAAAAGATAGCTGCCATGGGCGTTTTGGCCCCGGCCCGAAAGTTGATGCCGGAACGGGTAAATGAGCCGGAAGAGGCATAAGCGGAAAAAAAACTGCCCACAATATTGGCAAGACCCTGGCCGATGAATTCCTGATTGTTATTGATGCGTTGTTTGCTGTGCATGGCCACGGACCGCGAGATGGAGACGGCCTGAATCAGACAGATCATGGCCGTGGCAAAAGCACCGTTGGCCAACTGCTGCCACATGTCCAGGTCCCAACTGGGTGTGGAAAGAGGGGGCAACGTGGCGGTGATCGCTCCCACCAGGGGAATTGATTCCTGGTGGGGATCCAGCATGAAGGAAACCACACCGCCACCCACCAACGCGACCAGCATGCCGGGCCAACGGGGGAAAAAAAATTGCATCAGGAGAGCGATACCCAGCGCCGCCAAGCCAACCCAGACGATGGGCAACTGAATCTGGTCGAGATGACGTACCAATCCCAAAACAGCATGGACAAAACTGTTGCCATGTGACAAGGGAATTCCCAGGAAGGCTCCTGCTTGACTGATGGCCACCAGAAAAGCGGCCCCGGCGGTAAAACCCACCACGACCGAGTTGGAAACAAAATTGACCAGAGTGCCCACGTGTACCAGCCCCATGGCCAACTGCATGATCCCGGTCATGAAGCTCAAGGTCAGGCAATAGCTGATATAGTCACTTCCACCCGGGGTAACCAGTGGTGCCAGGGTTGTAAAGATGATAATGGAGATGGGGGTGGTGGGACCGGATACGAGGTGATGCGACGAGCCAAACAGGGCGGCCATAATCACAGGGACCATGGCCGTGTAAAGCCCGTATTGTGGTGGAAGTCCTGCAATGGTGGCAAAGGCCATTCCCTGGGGCAGGACCACCACGGCACCTGTCAGGCCAGCAAGAAAATCTGCCCTCAGGCCATGCCAGCGCAGGGCAAACAGCCAATGCCGAAAGGGAAAAAATTCCGCCCAGGCCATCGGACAGAGCAATCCCTGGTTTCCGGCAGGTGTCCGGCGTGAGGAATCCAACATGACGACATTGTTTCCTTGGGATTTTTAATTGTGGGATTTTCAATTGAAAGTGACCGGCTTGCCTGCCCGCACTTTCCGAGGATGACAGCCGCCGTGCCATGGAGTCAAGGTGGGTACGTTGCATTGCGTTCGTGCCAGCCAATCGTGTACTGTGTCGGCATGTTGCACGGGCAGGAAAGGAGCATGAAATGAATATTGATTTTTCCCCTATTGATGAAGAATACATCAAGAACAAGGTGAAGTGTGGTGTTTACAGCAGCGCCACCGAGCTGGTGTGTGATGCCGTTCGGTATATGCGACATCAGGACGACAGCCTGAGTGCCCGTCTCGATGCCGCGCTGGTGATTGGCGAGCAAGATATTGCGGCGGGTCGAACCACCATCTATACGCCATCCCTGCGCGAACAGATCGAACAGGATGCCCGACAGCATGCCCGCGACGGTTGGGAGCCTGATCCTGATGTCGTCCCATAAACACCAGATTGACCTGTCCGATGCGGCCCAACGGGATTTCCGGGATATTCTGTCTTATACATTGCGCACATGGGGAGAACCACAGTTTATTGAATATAAAAACCTGCTTGACAGTGCGTTAAACGCCATATCGATCAATCCAGAATCTGGACGTTCCAACAAAGGGTCAGCAATACGGGTTTTTCTTGTGGGGCGACATGCGGTTTACTATCGCATTGAAAATAATATTATTTATATAATCAGAATTTTGCACGACCGCATGCACGCCGCCTGGCACCTGAATGAATGAGCCTGATGGATGCGAGTTCGACATGCCATTTGCCGGTCAGGATGGATCACAATAAAAGAAAAAAAAATTGTTGGTTCGGATAAATCGATCACATAAACTCTGGAAAGGTGGAATCATCCGATATCTGAAATTTTTTGTGAAATGAAGGTTCAAATTATGAATCGATTTATTGCTGCTGTGGCCTTGCTGCTTATTCTGGGCATGGTTGGATGGGTGTGGTGGCCGACCCTGCTTCCGCCCGTACCGACCCCGGAGAACCAGACCCAGGAACCCCGTCCAGAGTTGCGTTTTGGGCACAACATGCCCCAGGAAAGTGCCATGGGCATGGCGGCGGAACGTTTTGCCGCCGGGGTGCTGCTGGCAACGGATGGGGCATTGCCGGTGATGGTCTTTCCTGAAGGAAAATTGGGAAATGATCTGGAAATGGCGGAGTTGGCCCGCAATGGGGAACTCGATGTGGTCCTCATTCCGACGGCCAAGATGAGTGTGCCGATTCCGGCATTACAGTATGCCGACTTGCCATTTTATTTTTCGGCACCCGAGGTTCTCTATCGTTTGCTGGATGGGGAACCCGGTAAATTGCTTCTGGCCAGATTGCAGGCCATGGATCTGGTGGGAATCACTTTTTGGGGCAATGGATTCAAGCAGTTCACCGCCAACCGGCCCATACATGGTCCGGAAGATCTCCTGAATCTCAAGGTCAGGGTGATGAAAAGCCGTCTCATCATGGACCAGTTTACCAACCTGGGTGCCCGTCCGATTCCCATTGAATTTCGTGAAACCCGCCAGGCCCTGGCCGACAAAGTGGTGGATGCCCAGGAAAATCCCCTGGCTGCCATCGTGGCCATGGGTATCCACCAGGTGCAATCCCATCTGACTCTGAGTCATCATGCCTATCTGGCCTATGTTCTTGCCATCAGCAAAAAAAGCTTCGGCAAATTGTCGGACAAACAACAGGCCCTGATCCTGGAAACAGGCAGGGGTCTGAGTGCCTTTCAAAGAGAGGAGACCGTCCGCCAGGAGGAACAATTTCTCCGGAAGATTGAAGATGCCGGCGTCAAGGTCAACCGGCTGACCGAAAAAGAGCGGCAAAAATTTGCCAGGCAACTGCAACACATTCCTTCACAGTTCGAGGATGTCATTGGCAGCGATATCATGTCCAAGAGCGATGAGCTGCAATACATCTGGCAGTCACCTGCAGAAAAAAAGCAGAAAATATGGGTGGGATTGGATACGGAGCTTTCCCAGACACCTCCCGGGGCCGGATTGGCCATCAAACAGGGTATGATCCTGGCCATGGAAGAGATCAATGAAGCTGGTGGGGTGTTGGGGCGCCCCTTGGCCCTGCTGGCCCGGGACAATATGGCCATACCGGGTCGGGGTGAGGACAATTTTCGCTTTTTGGCCGGACAGGAACATGTGGTGGCCATCGTGGCCGGCATGCACAGCACCGTGGTGATTCCACAATCGGAGTTGGCCGATGCACTCAAGATTCCGCTCTTGGTACCTTGGGCTGCGGCGGCTGGGGTGGTGGAGCATGCGGAACACCGACCCGAGTATGTTTTCCGTCTGTCAGCCAATGACCGCCTGGTGGGTCCATTCCTGGTGGATGCGGCCCTGGAAAGAGGCTCGCGGGTGGCCCTGATTCTGGAAAATACGGCCTGGGGCCGGGGAATCCTGCCGTATCTGCAAAACCGCCTGCAAGAGCGGGGTGTCAACCCTGTCCTGGTCGATTGGCTCAATCGGGGCGAAACCGAATTGACCAGCCATCTGGATGCACTCCAGACCCAAGACGCTGATGTGGCAGTGCTGGTGGTCAATACCAACGAAGGAATGCAGTGGGTGCGCTCCCTGGTGGCCCGGAAAATGTCCCTGCCCATCATCTCCCATTGGGGAATCACCGGCGGCGATTTTTTTGGCAAGACCCGGGACGTTCTGGACAAGGTGGACCTGAGCTTCCTGCAAACTTTTTCCCTGCAAAAAGGGGCAGTGAAGCATATGCTGGGATTGCAGAACATGTATCAGAATCTTTTTGGCCAGCGCATGCAGGACATCCTGTTGCCCCACTCCGGTATAGCCCATGCCTATGATCTGGTTCATCTCCTGGCACGGGCCATCCAGAAGGCGGGCAGCACGGAGCGTGCGTCGGTCCGCCAGGCACTGGAGCGGGTGGATACCTATGCCGGGTTGATCAAAACCTACCAGACACCCTTTTCTGCCGACAGTCATGATGCCTTGCAACGTGAGGACTATTTCTTGGCCCGTTATGATGGGAACGGCCATATCGTTCCCCTGGCAACCGGGAGAAGTCCATGATCACCCCGTTGCCAACTCCACACAAAAGCCTCAAAAAACGTCTGGTTTGGCAAATCGGTCTGCTTTTTGTTCTGGTTGTTGGCTGCTCGACGCTGCTGGTGGGTTGGTTGTTCAAGGTCCAGTTGGAAGAGGAGAGCCGCAAGTCCTTGCGGGAAATTGCCTATCGGGAGTTGCAGCGTCTGGAAGATCGGGTCTCCTACCTCATGGAAACCACTCAGGCCCTGACCAGCAACCATTTCATCGTCAATGGCCTGATCGATCCCGAAGGGAGGCGAACCTATCTGCCCAAACTGGTGGAGAATTTTGCCAAAAACCGGGATGTGACCGCCTTTGCCATGGTCGATTTTGACGGTCGTCCGGTTTTTGTCCAGGCCCAGGAGCCTCCGGATTACAACAGCTTTCCACAACTGCGTCAGGCCCTGGCCATGGGGCAATCCAGTCTGTTCATTTCATCCCGTCATAACCGCATGATGCTGGTCGTGCCCGTCGATTATTACAAAACCACGCTGGGTGCGGTGGTGGTTGAATTTGATTTTCACAATATTCTCCACCGCCTGTTGCAGGTCGAGAAAAACTTTTCCTTCGAGATTCTGGACGGGCGGGGCACGCTGTTCACTTTTCAGGAGATCAAACAGGAGCAGATGATTTCGGCCCAGGTAGCCAGCCATGGAGCGGCGATGCCCTGGTTGCACCGGTTGGGTTTGAAACTGCAATTCAGCGTCCCGAAATCGATTCATGAAGCCTCGATTCGCCACGCCCTGTTGCGTTTCGGTTCACTGGGGTTGTTGTTTGTGTTTCTGGCCGGGGTGATTGCGGTCCGCATTGGCAACAGCATGGCCAAGCCGATTTTGACCCTGTGCGAACGGGTGGCGAGTCAGGATGGCATCTCCTGTTCGCCCATTGGTACCGGTGACGAGTTAGAAATCCTGGCGCAAACCTTTGACTGCCAGACCCAGGCCTTGCGTGCCCATCAGGAGGAGTTGGAGCAACGGGTGGCGGACCGAACCCGGGAGTTGGAACTGGCCCGCGAGGTGGCCGAGGTGGCCAATCGGGGGAAATCCGAATTTCTGGCCAACATGAGTCACGAAATTCGCACCCCCATGAATGCCATTATCGGCTTGAGTCATCTCTGTCTGCAAACCCAATTGACCGCCCGCCAGAAGGATTATCTGCGCAAGGTGTACAATTCGGCAACCTCTTTGTTGCGTATCATCAATGATATCCTCGATTTTTCCAAGATCGAGGCGGGGCGGCTGGACATGGAGGCCATCGATTTCACCCTGGAGGAGGTGCTGGGCAATCTGGCCACCATGTTGTCCCTGAAGGCACAGGAAAAAAATCTGGAATTTCTCATGGAAACGGCGGTCGATATTCCACCCAGCATGGTGGGAGATCCGTTGCGGCTGGGACAGATCCTGCTCAACCTGGCCAACAATGCCGTCAAGTTTACCGAGAAGGGTGAAGTGGCCGTCGTGACCGAACTTCTCGAAAAAGGGGAGGATTTTGTCCGCCTGCAATTCACCATCCGGGATACGGGCATTGGCATGACCCCGAAACAGCAGGCCGGTTTGTTCCAGGCTTTCACCCAGGCGGATGCCTCCACAACCCGGAAATATGGCGGTACCGGACTGGGTTTGGCCATTGCCAAACGGTTGATTGACATGATGGACGGGACCATCCGGGTGGAGAGTGAACCCGGCCAGGGTACCCGCTGCATCTTCAATGTACGCCTCGGCATTTCCAACCAGCTCGTGGCCAAATCGTTGCTGCCCAGCCCCGATCTGCACGGCTTGCGGGTCCTGGTGGTGGACGATAATGAAAGCGCCCGCAATGTATTCACCGAATATTTGACCTCCTTCACGTTCAAGGTGGCAGCGGCCAGGAATGCCGGCGAGGCCATGATCGCTGTCCAGGAAGCGGCAGCGGCTGAAAATTTATTCGACCTGATGATTATCGATTACATGATGCCGGATGTGGATGGCATCACCCTGGTGGCCAATATGCGCCGGGAGCTGACCCTGAGCCGGTTTCCCGTTGTCATCATGGCCTCGGCCTATGGGGAAGAGAGTCTGGTCAGGCGGGCTGTCCAGGAGGCCCGGGTGGACGGTTTTCTGGTCAAACCCGTCAATCAGAGTCTGCTGTTCGAATCGATCATGGAAGCCTTTGGGCATGCCGGGAGCGTTGGTCGGAAAAGTGGTTCGGAACCGGGCCGTCACCGGGATTTCATGGCTGTTCTTTCCGGGGCCAGAATTCTCCTGGTCGAGGACAACGAAATCAACCAGCAGGTGGCGCGGGAGTTGTTGGAACAGGCCAATATCACCGTGCTGCTGGCCGAGAATGGTCAGGATGCCGTGGAACGGGTATTCCGTGAACCTTTGGACGGCGTTTTGATGGATGTGCAGATGCCGGTCATGGATGGTCTGACTGCCACCCGGGAAATTCGCAAGGAGGCCCGTTTTGCCGATTTGCCCATTCTGGCCATGACGGCCAATGCCATGTCCGGCGACCGGGAACTCTGCCTGGCGGCAGGCATGCAGGGTCATATTGCCAAACCTGTCGATCCCGACGACCTGTTTGCCACCCTGGCCCGCTGGATCAAGCCCGCCACACCCAAACCCCTGCCGACACCTTCGGGATCGGAACCGGAGGTTCCGGGTGACAGAGCGGATGAAAAACCGCCATCGTCGAATGGTGAGAAACCGCCCTCGCCGGATGACGAAAAACCCTTCCTGCCACCAATTGCCGGGGTGGATACCGCAGCCGGATTGCAGCGCATGTCCGGAAGTGTCAAAAGTTATCTCGCGCTGTTGGCCAAATTTCGTCTCAATCAGGGAAGTGCCGAAAGTGCCATTCGGGAAGCTCTCCTGGCCAACGATTGGGCCACAGCAGAGCGTCTGGCCCATACCCTGAAAGGAGTGGCCCTGACCATCGGAGCCAACACGCTTGGGGAAAAATCCCGCCTTTTGGAGTCTGCCATCCAAAAACAGACCAATCCTGAACAGTGCGCCACTCTGCTCCAGGAGGCAGGGACCGAGTTGACCCGTCTGTTCCAGGTTCTGGACCAGGTCTTGCCAGGGGAAAAAGCCGCTGATCCGGTGCAGTCTGTCGGGGAAGAGTCCACCGCATCCCTGGCCAGCCGGGATGCCTTGTTGAAAAAAATTGCCGGCCAGTTGGTCATCTACGATGCTGCCGTGGAAGAGACCATCCAGATTCTGGGTGGGTTGCCCTTGTCCCGGGAAACCCTGGACCGGGTCAGGATTCTGAAACAACAGGTTGCCCAATATGATTATGATGGGGCCATGGCCACAATCCAACAATGTGCCAAAGACCTGCATGTTGATTTGGAGACCGCAAATGCCTGACAGTATGACGAAATCCTCCATCCTCATCGTGGATGATGCCCCGGAAAACCTGGATGTACTCAAGGACGCCCTGATGAATGAATACATGGTGCGTCCGGCACTGAACGGTCCCCTGGCCTTGCGGTTGGCAGCCATGGATCCCCAGCCCGACCTGATTCTTCTTGATGTCATGATGCCGGACATGGATGGCTATGAGGTGTGCCGCCAGTTGAAGGCCGATTTTCGCACCCGGGATATTCCGGTTATTTTCGTCACGGCCCGCGCCGAAATCAGGGATGAATTGGAAGGGTTGCAACTGGGTGCCGTCGATTACATCACCAAACCTGTCCGTCCCCATATCGTCAGGGCCAGGGTGATGACCCATCTGGCCCTGCGCCATTTCAACCGGGAGATGGAAGAAAAAAATCGTCGCCTCTACGAAATCAATGAGCGTCTCAGCAGCAGTCTGGAACAACTCTCTGCCTCCGAAGAGCGTTTTCGGAGTCTGGTCCAGACCATACCGGATATTGTCTACAAGATTGACGCCGAAGGTCGCTTCACCTTTTTGAACAAATCCATCGAACGGTTGGGGTATCACCAATCGGATTTGATCGGCAAACATTTTTCCGAAATCATCCACAGTGCAGACATCCAGGATGCCAGTCTGCAAAAGGTGATTGAAAGGATTGGCAAGGGGGCAATCAATCCCGACCAGAAGGTGTTCGATGAACGACGCACCGGTGTGCGCATGACGGTTGGCCTGGAAATTCGTCTGAAGACCAAGACCGGGAAAACCGACCATGTGTATGAGCTGCGCAATATCGATACACAGAGCGTCAATGTCGAGGTCAACAGTACCGGCCTGTACGGGGAAATCGGCAACGATACCTCCTACCGTTCCCGGCAATATGTTGGAACCGTGGGGGTCATTCGCGATATTACGGATCGACAAAAAATTCAAAACGCCTTCATGGAGGAGAGAAAACTGCTCCGGCAATTGATCGATGCCGTCCCCTATCCAATATTTTTTCTGGAAAATCATGGCGAATTGATCTTTTCCAATGAGGCTTTCCAGGCCTTTGTTGCCAGGCCGGGTGACAAGCTGGAAGGAAAGTCCTTTCACGAATTTTGTTGTAACAATGACGCTTCCAAAATGGATTCCGTGCTGGCAACCCTGCTCGAGGATGCAGCCGTGCATCGGGTGCGTCAGGAGTTGGAAATAGACTCCGGTGCCGGGACGAAACATGTCATGGATGTCATCCTGCTCAAGTTTCAGAGGACCAACCAGCCGCTGCCGGCCATCATTGGCATCATGGTCGATGTGACGGAACAGCGGGCATCCATGGTCAAACTGATCCAGGCCAAAAAAGAAGCCGAAATCATGGCCGCAAATGCCGCCCAGGCCAGTCGGGCCAAGGGGGAGTTTCTGGCCAATATGAGTCACGAAATCCGGACCCCGCTCAATGCCGTGACCGGGTTGACCCACCTGTGTCTGCAAACCGAGTTGACCGGACAGCAGCGGGATTATTTGAACAAGGTGTCCCTCAGTGCCCATGCCCTGCTGCAACTCATCAACGATATCCTGGACTTTTCCAAGATCGAGGCCGGTAAGCTCACCATGGAACATGTCGGTTTTTCCATGGAGGAACTTCTGGGTGGCATCGTGGCCATACTGGGAGTCAAAAGCCAGGAAAAGGGTTTGGAATTGCTCCTGGATACCAAAAGTACCGTGCCCCGGCATCTGCGGGGGGATTCCCTGCGCCTGGGACAGGTTTTGATCAATCTGCTGGGCAATGCCATCAAGTTTACGGAAAAGGGGGAAGTCACCCTGACCATCGATATGGTGGAAGAGAGAAAAGAGGGAAAAGAGAGAGAAGAGAATGTCCTGCTCCAGTTTGTTGTCTGCGATACCGGCATTGGCATGACGGAGGAGCAGGTGAACAACCTGTTTCAGGAGTTTTACCAGGGAGATTCCACCATGACCCGCAAATATGGCGGGACGGGTCTGGGTCTGGCAATCAGCAAACGTCTGGTGGAGATGATGGGAGGAGGCCTGAGTGTTGAAAGTGAACCCGGACAAGGGAGTACGTTCACCTTTACGGCCCGCTTCGACTGGGGGGTCGAGCCGTTGCCGGTGAATTCCCGAGCCGTGGAACATATTCGTGGTTTGCGGGTGCTGGTTGTGGATGACAACGAGCATGCCCGACAAATCCTGCTCAAACTGTTGGACGTCTTGGGATGCCACTCCGTAGGTGTCGAAAGCGGCGAGCTGGCCCTGACAGCCCTGCTGGACGCCGACGCGGATCAAAACTCTTTTGAACTGGTTCTGATGGATTGGAAAATGCCGGGCATGGATGGTCTGGAAACAATCCGGCAGATCAAAGCGTTGCCATCCCTGCGCAAAATGCCATTGGTAATCATGGTCACCGCATATGGTGAAGGGGAGTTGTTGACCAGCGCGGGAAGCAAACTTCCGTTGGATGGTTTTTTGATGAAGCCGGTCAATCTCAATTCCTTGCAGAATGCCATTCTGTCTGCCTGTGAGCGATTGCAGCCCGGATCATGGAGGAGGGATCTCCGGAGCAATCGGAGACTTTTGGCCGGAGTCAGACTGCTCCTGGTCGAGGACAACGAAATCAATCAGCAGGTGGCACGGGAACTTCTGGAGAAGGTGGGAATCCTGGTGATCACGGCCAACCACGGTCAGGAGGCCATTGACATGCTGAAGCAGGAATCCGTGGATGGTGTCTTGATGGATCTGCAAATGCCGGTCATGGATGGTTTGACGGCGACCCGGCATATCCGCCTAAACCAGAGTGCCCAAACCTTGCCCATCATTGCCATGACAGCCAACGCCATGGCCGGCGACCGGGAAAAGTGTCTGGCCGCCGGCATGAATGATCATATTGCCAAACCGATGGTGCCGGATGAAATGTATGCCACGTTGGCCAAATGGCTGCGCGGCAAACCAGGCATTTCTGCCCCGACATCGGCTGCTTCTCCTTCCAGACAAGGGGAGGAAAATGTGCTGCCTTTGCCATCCATTCCGGGCGTCGATATGGTCAAAGGAGTACACAATGTGGGCGGTAATGTTCTCCTCTTTCGTGACATTCTGGTCAAGTTCGCCCACAATCAAGGTGGAGCCGTTCTGAAGATGGATCGGCACTTGGCAACACGTGATTTCAAGGCGTTGGAGCATGCTGCCCATGCCTTGCGGGGGGTCTCGGCCACCATCGGCGCAACAAAGGTGACAATTCTGGCAGAAAAAATTGAAAAATTGGCCGGGAAACCGGAAAAATACACGGAGATTCCGGAATTGTTGGGTACCATGGCCGGTGAGCTGACCCGCATTGTTTCAGCCATTACCATGAATCTGATGGGAGCAGCTCCAGCCATGCCGGCAGATGTGCGAACGGATGTGGTGACAACACCGGAAAATTTGGCTCCTTTGTTGCGGAAAAGTGTCGAACTCCTGTCGGGCTTTGATCCTTCCGTGGAGCAGGTGGTGGCCGAAATGGCTGCCCTGACCCCTTCCGGTCGGCGTCGCGACAGGGTGGATGCCATCCGGTTGGCCATGCACCATTACGATTTTGAAAAGTGCCTGACCCTTATTCGCGATTGGGCACAAGAAGAAGGCATCCCTTTGGAGGGGTAATCTCACGTGTCGCTTACCACAAGCCAAAAACCCATCATCCTGGTTGTTGATGATACCCCCGAAAATATCGATATTCTCAAGGCAGCCCTGGACGAGAATTATCTGGTCAGACCGGCCAATCGAGGCCGGATTGCCTTGAAGGCGGCCAACATTTTGCCCCGACCCGACCTGATTCTGCTCGACATCATGATGCCGGAAATGGATGGCTACGAGGTTTGCCGACTCTTGAAAGCCGATCCGGCCACCCGGGATATTCCCGTCATTTTTGTAACGGGAAAATCCGATGTGGAAGACGAGGTGGCGGGATTGAGACTGGGCGCTGTGGATTACATCACCAAACCGATCAGCATTCCCATCGTACAGGCAAGGGTCACAACACACCTGGCCTTGCGCACGGCCAGACAAAAACTGGCTGAACACAATCAACTGTTGCAACATGAACGGGAAATGATCGAAAGCATCATTTTCAAGATGCGCCATGCCGATACATTTGATACGCGCCATTTGCGCCATCTGGTCTCACCGGTGGAAATGACGGCCGGGGATATGCTCCTCTCCACCTTCACGCCGGACGGACGCCAGTTGGTCTTGTTGGGAGATTTTACCGGTCATGGTCTGCCGGCTGCCATGGGGGGTCCCCTGGTTTCATACATTTTTCACAGGTTCTCCAGGCGCGATGCGTCAGGGGAACAAATCATGACGGAAATCAATCAGCAGCTCTGTCTGCGTCTGCCCATCGGTATTTTTTTTGCCGCCGCCATGGTGGAAGTAGCCCCGGATCGCACCCGGGCCACACTCTGGAATGCTGGCATTCCAGATAATCTTCTATTGCGGAAAAGCTCCATCCATGGCCGTTTTTCGTCGGCCATGCCACCCCTGGGTATTGACAAAAAAGCGGAAATGGCCAAGAATTCCACCAGCATTCTTCTGGAAGAAGAGGATCGACTCTATCTTTTTTCCGATGGGATCATTGAGGCCGGCCCACCCCGGGGGGGCATGTTTGGCATGGAAAGGTTAGAGGCTTTCCTTGAGAAAGTTTCCTCTGACAAGAGTGATTTGAATGATCTGATCGTATTGCTGAATGATTTTGTGGGTTCCGGCACACATGAGGATGATATCACGATCGTCGAAATTCTGGTGTAAAGGAAAATACCATGGAAAAGTGATAGGGATGTTTTTTCCTGGCCCGCAACTTTTTCTCATGCGTTTCCTGGGAAGAGGGTACAATGATCACAATCGAAGAAAATTCCGGCTTGGTGACCTTGCGGTTACCTGCGGAGTTCAATTACAAGTCCCATCGAGAGTTTCGGGAGTGTTATGCGCATCGTTCTCCGAAACAAGCCTATGTGATTGATTTCAGTAATGTTATCAAATTTGACAGTTCTGCCCTGGGTATGCTCCTTCTGTTGCGGAGCCATTGTGGAGAGAACAAGGCCAATATTCACCTGATCAACTGCAATCCGCATGTCAGGAGAGTCCTGGAAGTGGCCAGATTTAATGATTTTTTTCGCATCGACACATCCGGGGCACCTGGCTGGTGGCCCGGCAAGTGAATTGGTTGTGCATCCAGCGAAATCAACCAAACAGCGGTACTGCCGATTGCGCGAAAACAGTCAACGTTGTGAACCAGCACCAGGAGAGTAGGGCACCGCCGGTGGCGGAGACCAGGGGGAGCTTTTTTCGGAATTTTTGTTGTCAGGAGTCGTTGTTGCACCTGGGGTCCATGGCACAGATGATGTTCCGTTCGGTACGCCACCCATGGTACCGGATGTCGTGCCGCTCTTGCCATTGCCGGGAAACCCTCCACCGGCTTCCTGATCCCGCCGCCGGTTTGGCTGTCCGGGACCATGCGGCATGTCATTGGGGTTGGTGATGCACTCTCCCCGGCGACGCTCCGCCGCCTGACGGCAACTGCCTTCATCCTTGTAGATGCACTGGGTTTGCCAGCTTTCCACCACACAGTAGCGAGCGCCACCCAGGGGAGCAACGATTTCGGCACTGTTGACCACGCAGGATCCTTGTGGCCCTGCTGCCTGCCGGCAGGACTCCACATCCTGGAACCAGCACCGCTTGCCGGCAAAATCGACCACGCAGAAAGGTCCAGCCAACCCGGCCTGTGGCAGCGACAACCAGACCCCCGCCCATAACAATCCGGCAAACCAGTGTCCCTTCATGGATCTTTTCCCAGGAAAATGATTGAAAACTAAAGGTGTGCAACCGCATCGATCTCCACCCGCGCCCCCCGAGGCAGAGCGGCCACCTGGAGCGTGGCCCGAGCGGGAAAAGGTGGCTGGAAGAACTCCTGGTACACGGCGTTGACTTCGGGAAAATCGGCAAGATCGACCAGATAGACGGTGGTCTTGACCAAGGCTCCCATGTCACTCCCGGCTGCCGTCAACACTGCGGCCAGATTGCGCAAAACCTGTTCGGTTTGCGAGCGCACAGAACCGGTCACCAGCTCGCCGGTCCCGGGATCCAACGGAATCTGCCCTGACAGGAACAACCACTCCCCACTGCGAATGGCCTGACTGTAGGGTCCAATGGCCGCCGGAGCATGTTTTGTCTGGATGGCTTGTTTGACTTTTTGCATCATTCCCACTCCCTGAATAAGGAATCTACCACATCCATTGAACGGGTTGCACGGCAAATCATTTTGTTTTGAAATGAAATGAATGGCAAAGGAGTCGAATCGGAGAACCAGGTCAGAGGAAAATTCAGTCTGCCTGGGAAACGGCGGGAAGATAGGTTCGGGTTGTGTCCAATTCAGAGCGCGGGGAGGCGAGGCGCACACCATGGGCCAGGTAATGGATATTTTCGGCCACATCCGTGATGTGGTCGCAGAGCCGTTCATAATTCCGGGCAACGAACAGCAAATGAACACCACAGGGAATGGCGCTGGGGGAATCCATCATGTGCGCCATGATATTCTGGAAGGCCTCGTTATTGTAGGCGTCCACTTCCACATCCTGGTTGCGAATGGCCAGGGCCAATGCGCCGTCCTTGCGGCGATAGGCATCCAGGAGATCATGAAGCTGTCGCGTGGCCAGCCTGCCCATGGCAATGACGGGATTCATCAAAGGGGATGCCGGATGTTGGCAAATGGTGTGGACCCGCTCGGCAATGTTGCCAGCATAGTCACCAATGCGTTCCAAGTGGTGAGCAGAACGCAAGGAACACACCACGGTACGCAGATCATCCGCCATGGGCTGGCGACGAAACAGCAGGGAAACACACTCGTCATCGATCAGGGCTTCCAGGTGATCCACGGAGTGGTCGTTGCTGACGACCCGGGCGGCCAGTTCTCCATCCATGGTCTCCAGTGCCCGATTGACCATGGTCAATTGTTGGTGGGCAGTGGTTCCCATTTCGAGGATGTGCCGTTCCAGATTGGCCAGTTCCTGGTCATAACGGCGCATGATGTGCTGACGCACACCACATTCAACAACCTTTGCCACGCTGTTTTTCATCATCATCAGCCGCCTGGAATGGATCGATCCGGATGTCGGGGTTCATTTCGGATCCCGGCCAGCAATTTGTCAAGCCAAAAAAAATCAGGCCATGATCATCCACTCGGCCACGATGCGTGCTTTTTTTCGGAAAAACCTGCAACAGGTCCGACTCTTGGCGCTGAGCAACGCGCCAAAAGTCGGACCATGGCCCGCCCCCTGGGAATTTTCCGCTAACGGCGCAAAAAAATCCCCCGTTGAATTTTTCCGGTTGCCAGACACCGGCCCACAGGCACAAGTTTGATTTCAACCAGTCTGGTTGCATTGAAGAATTGGCTGGCTTTGGGCGTTTTTTTCCTGGATCTGCAACAAGTCCTGAAAATATCCGGGACGGTTGGAAAGGTCCTGCCAGGTCCCCCGGTCAATGATACGCCCCTGTTTCAGGACCAGGATCAGGTCGGCATGGCGCACTGTCGAAAACCGATGCGCGATCAATAAAATGGTGATGGATCCAGCCAGTTGGTCGATGGTGTTTTGCACCAGGGTTTCGGATTGGGAATCCAAGGCGCTGGTGGCTTCGTCCAGAACAAGCAGTCTGGGTTGACGGGCCAGGGCACGCGCCAGGGCCAGACGCTGGCGTTGACCACCGGAGAGACGGACGCCCCGATCCCCAATGAGGGTGTCATATTTTTCAGGAAGTTGCTGGATGAATTCATCGGCCTGGGCCATGCGGGCATACGTTCGAATGGCATCGCTGTCGAGTGCCACCTCCGCGCCCCAGCCAATATTGGCAGCAATGGTGTCATGCAATAAAAGCGTCTCCTGGGCAACATAACCGATGGCCTGCCGCCAGGTGACCGGATCATGGTCGGTCAGGGGGATGCCATCCACCAGAATCTGACCGGTCCGGGGACGCTGAAGACCCATGATCAGATCCAGCAGCGTGCTTTTGCCACAACCCGACTCCCCGACCAAAGCCACAGTGGTTCCTTTGGCAATGTCCAGATCGATATGGTCCAGAGTCGATTGCGCAGGCGTATAGCCAAAATTGACCTGAACCAGTTGCATGCCCTTTTGCATCTCCCGAAAGGCCAGACCACGACCGGGAAGCCAGCTTTCCTGGTGCATGCGGGCATTCTGCAACAACCTTTCAACATCATGCAGCCCCGGAATGTTCGACAGAACGGCAAAATACAGGGAAACCAACTGCTGCATGCGTGGAAAAAAACGATAAAACACAAACAACAGTACGAGAACTTCCGACAGACCCATGCCGATCTTTTCAATTCCGATGTCAATGGCCAGGCAAAGATTGCCGACCATGATCACTTCAAATACAATCCTGTTCGAAGCGGGAAAAAATATTGTTCCATACCAGGCCTGCGCGATTTTTTCAGAAATATGGCCAACCTGGGCAACGACAAGTTTTTCGAGGCCACCTGCCTTGATGAATTTGGCATTTTCCATATATTCGAGAATGGCGCTTTTGAAACCCGTATTCAGTTCTGTGATCTGTCCGCCAAGATTCAGGCCACGTCTGACCAAAGGACGCATGAAAAACATGACCAGGCTGCCAAAAGTCACCACACCAACCGTCAAATGCCAAGAGACCATCAAGGCCAACCCGGCATAGATGATCACCATGACCAGATTGGAGAGCAACTGTGAAACATAGAGCAGAAAGTGGATTGCCCGATTGACTTCATCGGTCAAAGTATTGGCCATGACGCTTTTTCGGGAAGCGGTGAAGAAAGGCCAACCGGCAGCAAAAATGGCTTGCAACAGTTGGTGGCGAAGTGTGCGCTGGAAATGGGTACACAATCGACTGGCCGTGAGATCCCGCCAAAAGGACATGGCCACTTGCAGGGCAGAAATCAGTAAAAACAGACCCAGACCTGAAAAGAGAGAAATGGTGAAACCGGAGTGTTGAATTGCATCCAGGATGGTGGCACTGATGCCCTGGGTTTCTGCGGTCTGGCCCAAGGCCAGATTGAGGATGGGAATCAACAAGACAACACCGACCCCTTCCAGAAAACCGCTCACGACCATGATTCCGATCAGACCCGGCAACTGCCAGGGATAATAATAAAACAGGCGACGCACGGCCTGGAAGGTACCAGTCATGTCATCAGGATTGAACACGGGCGAGTTGGTCAAAATATTCCCTTGCCAAGACAAACTGAACTCATGAGGAAAATGAGGCCGGATTGCACACCCGGTCGAAAATCCGGCATTGGCGGCGGGTCATTTCCCGGGCCGTGTAGGGGGCAAACGCATCCCAATCGGTCTGGGGTGCAACCCCTGCTATCGATGCGTCCAAAAACGTTTCCAGCACGTTTTCGGCATGTTGCATGGAGGTTTCCAGCGGGTCCCTGGCATTGAACAAAACCAGCGATCCGGCCTGGCAATCAGCCATGATTCTGGCCACGATGCTGCCCTGGTGAACCAAACCAAGCAGGGGTTTGCGGGCCAGGATCAGGGGATAGATTTTGGAAGCCGAGTAACCGGGATCATCGGAACTTGTGAACACAATGCCATGGCTGTCGGTCAAAAGTTTCAGGGCCTCGAAGTAGGGTACCCGCAAAGGATGTTCGAAGACAACCTGTTCCAGACCAAACTCCCGCGCCACAGGTTCCACGGTCTTGCCGGATGTGGCACTGTAGCTTGTGCCAATGAAGTGCAGGCGAACCCGTCCCCAGCGTTGGGGATTTTTTTTGCGGTTACCAGCCAGAACGCCAAACAATATGCGAAAGGCATATGCCATGTCCATGGAGCTGCGTCCGGTGTAGACCCAGTGAATCAAGCCATCGTCGGGCTGGAAAAAGTTCTGGGGAAGATTCCGACAGGCAAGTACCCGAAAATCCAGGTCGGTACCACCAAACGGCAAGACGGTAAAGTCCTGCTCTCCCAAACGAGGAAAACGCTGCATGAAATCATCGCAGTAGCCCGGCGAGACCGAGATGACATGGGCCACCGCCTGCATGGTAAAGCGCTCCAGCAGGCCGGCGAGCAGATATTTGCCGACAAATTTCAGGCGGCCTCCGGGAACCTGGTCACCTTTGGACCAGAAATGCCGGAAGGAGCGCCAGGGATCCTGGATATCCAGCACGAAGGGGGTGCCGGTTTTACTGCGCCAGAGGCGACCCAGGGTCATGCTGACGACCACGGTGGTGGAAAAATAGACCACATCGAAGTGATGTTGTCGCAACAGTTCGACTCCCCGGCGGTAAAGCGGCCACCAGGCACGCAGTCCCACATCGCCGATGCCCAAATATTTGAGCCGCTGCCTGGGAATGGCAGCCACCCGATGGATGGGCACGTCTTCCGGGATGGTATCCAGCAGCAGGGGATCGAACAAACCATCCCCCGGTTCGGCCTGCACCGTCAGCACCTGAGGCTCCCAGCCGAACTCCCGGAAATGGGGCAGGGAAATCCGGATTCTGTGCATGTCCGGGGCATTCAGGGGGGGAAAGCGGGGCGATACCACCAACACCCGGCGCAGTCTGGGTGAGGTTGTCATGGGGACCTGGCACCCTGGACGGTCTGGCGATACAGGGCCTCGTACCGATCCAGGATGACGGTTTCCGAAAAACATGTTTCGGCTTGCCGGCGGCAGTTGGCGCGATCCAGGGCAGCAAGTTTGCCGACGGCCTGGCACCCCTCCTCGATGGAATGGATCAAAAATCCGTCCACCCCTTGGCGCACAATCTCCGGCAATGCCCCCCGGGGTGCCGAGATGACCGGGGTGCCACAGGCCAGGGCCTCCGCAAAGACGATGCCGAACGGTTCTTCCCATTCGATGGGCACGATCATGGCGGCGGCCTGTCCCAGCAGTTCATTTTTTTGGGCATCGTTGACGGGACCGACGTACTCGATGCCATTCTGGCCGAGGTGGGGCAGGATTTCCGTGTGCCAGTAAACTCCCTCGGGACCGGTTTCGGCATGATTGCCGGCGATGAGCAGGCGGCGACCGGTGCGTTGGGCAATGGCAATGGCGGTATGGGTTCCCTTGATGCGCTCGATCCGGCTCAAGAACACGAGCGGGGCATCCTGCGGTACGTGTGGCTGAAAGGTGTATTTATGCATTTCGACAAAATTGTGTATGGGGTGCCAGACGCCGCCGGCACGCTGGCCTGTCCGGCAGAGATCGGCACTACAGCCGGTGAAGGTCAGGGAATCCTTGGCCAGGCGGCTGGCCCAATGGGTGGTGGCATAGGTCGGTGCCCGTTCATAGGTCATGATCATGGGCGGCTGGCGGCGCAAAAAAAAGGGCAGCAGGTACAACAACCTCGAAAAACTGTGGAGCAATTCGGGCCGGAACGCCCGGACGGCGCACTGGAGGGCACGCATGTTGGACACATGCTCCAGGCGAAGCTGAGCCTGAGGTGGTTGCGGAACGGGCCATGGAGCAAAAAAATCGACGGTCGCCGTGGACTCCGGGAGGGCAACGAGGCCAATGACATGGCCCCGGCTGCGAAGACCCGTGATCAGGGCATCGATGATCCGTTCGATCCCCCCATACAGCAGGGGAGGAACGGGCAGTATCGGGTCAGCGGTCAGCAGGATGCGCATGTGGGACTTGAAAAACCGGGTTGGAAGTCCAAAAAAAAGGGCAGCGCCTCAATATGATCCATTTTTCCAAACTGCCTGTTGCGAAGGAAATGCAGTCCAGTTACAACGCAGGCAATATGGCCGAGCATACATCGGGAAAGTCGATAAAGCCACTTGCCGCATCAATCATGCTCCGCCCCCTCGTTCTCCAACCAGTTGGCCAGGGTCAGCAACGGTCCCAGGGCCACAGTCGTGGTGCAGCCTTCGGGAATGAAGGATGTCACACCCTGGCCGGCCAGAAAACGCACATGCTCCAGAGCCACGGCAACCGGGAGACGCACAGGCTCCAGGGCCGCAGCAACCGCAGGCAGACCCGGAACCACCAGGCGACACTGTACCGGCAGCCCGGGAAAATGCCGGTGAATTTCTTGCAACACACCATGACACTGCCTGAGCAACCGGCGACACGCCGGACCACTGCCCCGCAACTCAAGCACCACCCTGGAAGGTTCTCCCAAAGGACCCTGCGGGTTCAGCAGCACTCTGGCCTGGGCGGTACCATCGGCATCCTGCAAAACGACTCCGGTTCGCCACCAGAGACCCGGAATGACCCGCTCGCGCAAACGGGCAATGAGGCGGGCCAACAGGCCAGGCGGCAGACCCAGAGGATAATGATATTCACAAACCGGTGGAATTCCTTCCCAGAGGGCGGCAGCAGGCACTTCCCGGGGCAACAGGGCCGGAACCAGAAGATTCCCGTTCGCCAGCGGCAGGGCACACTCCCAGCGTTCCAGAAAAGCCAGCAGACGGGTCTGCTCTACACCGTCCGCCAGATGGATCAAATCGGAAGCCGGCATGATTCCCCCGTTTCGCACCAGGGACGGGGCATCCAAAAGACGATTCAAAACCCGGCTGCCCCAGGCGGGATTGACATGATCTCCCTCGCCACCCGGCAGCAGCAGACCCAGACGGCAGAGAATTTCGGTCAGGTTATGCCGGGCATGTGGCTCCGAAATGCCGGCCTCGGCATACACGGCATGCAGGCTTTCCCGGGTCCACAAGGGGACATCTTCGGCTTCGATGCGGTGGCGCACTTTTTGCCAGGCTTCCGGCACCAGGGCGCGCACACTCTCCAGGGTCTGGGCAGTGCGCAGAATGGCCTGCCGCAACCGTGTCAGGCCTTCCCCGGTGCGGGCAGAAATCTGCGGAAATATTTCCCGCAGAGCCGGATTGTGTTGCTGCCAGGCTTCCCGGTCGGGTTCCAGGAGGGTTTGATCGGCACGGGTACAGGCCACGATAACCGGAATCTCCACCCCGGGACGGGTCATCATCCCCAACCAGCGAGCCACCTGCCAACCCGCATCACCACTCCGATCCTCCACCACGAGCAGAATCATGGTGCCCGGCAAGAACATGCCGGGATACACCCCCCGGGCAGCCTCGGAACCGGCCAGCTCCCAGACATTCATGCGAATGGAACTGTCCCCCTGGTCACGGGCACTCTTGTCATCCTGGTCACGGGGGGCACTCTTGTCATCCTGGTCACGGGAGGCACTCTTGTCATCCTGGTCACGGGGGGCACTCTTGTCATCCTGGTCACGGGAGGCACTCTTGTCATCCTGGTCACGGGCACTCTTGTCATCCCTGGCTCGGGAACCCGGCAGATTCCAGACGCGCACGGTCATAACCCCCGAAGGCGCTTCCACAACACCCGGCGGCTCCTCCCGCAACCGGCGAATCAGGACACTCTTGCCCACGCCCGGTGGACCCGCCACCAGCAAACGTCCCTCGCGCAAGGGGAGGCGGTTGGTGGCATCCCGTTGCCGGGACCAGGCCCGTATCTGTTCCACATTTTCCGGAACGGCCAGCAGGGCCTCGGGAATCTCCGTGAGGGGATTTTGGCGAATATCAAATTGAATCAGGGAGGTCAGGCGATGAATACCGACCGGCAGATCCTGGAGCTGGTTGTTGCTGAGATCCAGCCTCTGCAAGGCCGTCAGCTCCCGCAGCGCCACCGGCATGCCGGTCAGGGCATTGCCACCCAGAAACAACAACTCCAAGGCCGCCAACTGCCCAATCTCCTCGGGCAGGGTCGTCAACCGGTTATCCTGGAGCGACAGCTCCTGCAAGCGCGTCAACGCCCCGATTTCCGGCGGCAGCGTCGTCAATCGATTATGGCGCAAAATCAGCCGCTGCAAGCCGGTCAAGGCCGTCACCACCGGCGGCAATTCCGTCAGACCGTTGCCCCCCAGCCACAGATAGGTCAGATTGTGCAGGGCAGCCATTTGTCGAGGCAATTGTTGCAGGCGATTGCGGCGCAGATCCAGCAATTCCAGGGCAGTCAGAGAGGCAATTTCCGGCGGCAGAGTGACCAGTCGATTGTCGGCCAGAAACAGTCTGCGCACATGGACAAAGCGCCCGATCTCCGCCGGCAACTCTTTCAGATCCAGACCGCTCAGATCCAGAATGTCGGTTTGTTCTTCAAACGCCTCGTCCAGTATTTGCAGAAGATTTTCACTGTCCATCTATCGGGTCCGCAAGTCATACCAATTTCACGTCAAACATAGAGTATTGAGCCATTTTTATATCAAATCATGACGTTGAGTCCATCCTTGCCTGTGAAGCACGACGCTGAACGGTAACATGATACGATTCAACATGTTGTGATCACGTTGTTCCGCTGGTTGTCTTGTCACCAAAAACGTCGTTCAGTGAGCGTGCATCAATTGCCCGGTCTATCCATGCATCCAGGGTGTCCAGATTGGCGGCAAGGACCTTGGACTCAACCCAGAATGGCAGGTCGGAGAAACGGCGATACAAGATCCGAAGCAGTACATCAGCCCTTTCTTTTTGACGGCTATCAAGTTGTTTTTGCACAATGATACGCTCAAATTTTGGCATAGACGCGAGCGCCTCATCGGGTGTTACGTCTACCAACCAATCAAGCCACTCCTTCCCAAGCCGGGAAACGTCCTCGGGCGTGACCCCTTCCATTTCTGGATCATGCAATGAACCCTTCATGAGCAATCTCCTTAAACCGGCAACAGTTCGTTCAAACGCAACGGAAATCCTGAACAACCCTGCATGTTTGATCGTCTCGAACGCCTTTTTTCGCTCCTCATGCCGACTGGAGAAACACTTCAAAGGCGCGTTCTGGGCTGCATCCGCCAGTTCGTTCAGCAGAATCAAACGGATGGCACCACCCCATCGTGGTCTGCTTTCATAAACACCAGTTGGCCCAACAGGTTCAAAAACAAATCGTTCGAGAAAACCAGGCTGGGGAGTTGTGGAACTGATAACGACGCTTCGCAACTGCTGCCGCTCCAAACGGGCAGTTTCCAGGTACAAGGTGTCATAGACCGTGATCTGGGACAGAACACCTTCATGCAGGCTTTCGGTGACCTTGATTTCAATCAGAATATGGTCTGCATCGAGATCCCGCAATCCGTCAGCCAGGAGCAGACGCTGTGCCTCCGTCCAACCACCCTCCTGGCGCTGAATCAGGATCAAGTCTGCCTTGGGCGGAAGAGCGACGACCTGGACTTCTGAACGCACTTCAATGCCGACGGGCTCCAACAACATTTTCAGCGTTGCGCCGACCAGACAGTGCCAGCAGGTTTTTGTTGCACCACCATCCAAGAGCCACTACTCCCTTGTTTTCACCCTGTCCGAGGCATAATTGCCTCAGCGCTGCATAGGTTTCAAATTTCAAAGAGCTGTTTCGAGAGAAGAGACCCCGATATCCCGTGCTTGAAATCCGCTGATGCGACACATGGGACACCCGGAAACGGCTCCTCCATGCCCGGATTGTCCAGGAGTTTACCTCTCCAGTCCACTAAAATCCGCAATGAAGCTCCACCACAATGCCCGGAATCAGGCAGGACGAGTCAATCAGAAGGGTCAGGCGGTCAGAAATCTATAAAAACGCTACATAAACTAATCTCACTCAAGATTATTGCCATGCATGCATGACACATTTACTGGTAACATGGATGTCGGACTGGACGAATTGTGTTCGTTTCAGATTGTTTCCAGAGGTAAAATTCAATGTTGCAAATCGATGCTGTCGAGTTTCAAGAAAATTTACCGGGCTACCTGAAGCGGGTTGAACATGGGGAGGTCATCAAAATTGCCTCCCATGGCCGTGTCTTCGCTCGTCTCGCTCCTGAGCAGAATGATGTCGATGCAGCCAGGAAACGACTGGCTCTCATTCAAGGGACAGTCATCATTGGGGATATTTTAAATCCTCTTGAAGATTCCGGATGGAACTCGGATGCGGATCATCTGTGACACCCATGTATTGCTGTTTTGGGCTGATGCACCGCATAAGCTTGGTGCATCAGCCCAGGTTGCCATGGCACAGGGACTGAGGGATGGCAATTTGGCATGCTCTGACATCAGTCTGTGGGAAATTGCCATGCTGTTTTCCAAGGGACGATTACGACAAAACGTGGATGCTGTGCGCTACATGAACGACATAATCACTGCCATGGCCTTGGAGGTGGTGTCGGTGCAGAATATCCCTGGTTTGCAAACCATTTGGTAATCTCGAATCATCATGCTGCGAACGGGTCTTGTTGGAGTGCCGCATTTGGCGTTGGTGGTCGTGTATCATTTGGCCGATGGAAGCAAAACTATCGTGCCAAGCCAGAAGAATCATGCCAACGTGCGCGATGTGTCCTGGCGCAAAGTTCTGACCGAAGCAGATATGCCACGATTCAATACCTTGCGAGAATGGCGCTCCGGCAAGGCCAAGGAAGAAGGCCATCATGCGCCAGAACCTCTGCCGGTGTTCAGGGAATCAACACCCGACCGGGGTTTTTGTCATTTTCCAGGCGGCCCAGGACCCGGCGTTTTTCCTGGATATCCGACCAGGCCTGGTTGTGCAGTCCCAGTTTTTCCAGGACCCGGATGCGGTAACCCAGGGCCAGGGAATCCCGTGGATTGAGGCGCAGGGACTCATTCAAATCGTCCAGGGCCATGCGAAACACCCCTTTCTGGGCATAGACCCAACCCCGGCGGCGATGCACCGTGGAGAGGACCTGCGGGGTCAGGTTGGCATTTTCCAGATTGGTCGCGTCCATGATGGCCCAGGTGTAGCGGTCGATGGCCTCTTCCAACCGTCCATGCAAGGCCAGTCTGTCCCCCTCGCGGATGTCATCGAACGTACCGGCCATGGCCCGACAAGGCAACAACAGCATGAATGCCAGGGTGACGGCAATGCGGATCATCAAACGGCTCCTTTCTCAAGCCTCAAGGAACTTTCCATTCCTTTTTCTCTGCCCGTGACGTCCCGATCCATGGCACGACAAAATTGGTGTTCAACACAGATAACCGGCGTAAAAAGGCATTAGCAAGATCGATTCCACCCTCGTTTTTTCATGTGAACTCTATAAAATTCATTATGTTGACAAACACAGTCCCCCGCCGGGAAGCATGCGGTCCGACAAAAAATTGCCAATCCGTCTCTTCAGTCAAAAAATTTTTCGGAAACCGGGAGGGAATTGTGGATGATCAATTGAAAAACAAATCAATCCGTGCTATCGAAAAATTATTTTGACAGTCAATCGGATTGGTCATCGGACAGGATTTTTCCATGCAGCCACAGTCGGTTTACAAACGTTTGCAACTTCTCCAGGAGCGGCTGGATCAGGTCAATCAGGCCTGGACCACCCGTGACCAGGAGTCCCTTTTGGGTCTGTTTGCCCGTTTGTTGCCGGCTTTGCTCGATGCAGCGTGGTGCCGGATTCATCACACCGAACCAGGCGGTGTGCGTATCTGGCGTTGTCACACCACGGACCAGCCCCACGGTGTTGTGGTCACACCGGCGACCGGCAGTGTGACCGACCAGGTCTTGACCACCGGCAAGACAGTGCTACACAACGGCCCGGTCCCTCCCCTGCATGCCGACGGGGGGGCAGATGCGGGACCGCCGGTCCATTCACTCATCTGTACGCCCATCCTCAGCCTGGCAGGTCTGGATATTCTGGGCTGCATCGAAATCCGCAATCGTCATGCCGGAAAACCATTCACGCCAGGTGACCAGCCGCTCGTGAAGGAGGCGGCCCGTTACCTGGCCTTCGTGCTGGAAATTTCCACCCTCAACCGGGATATTCTGGAGATTACCAACCAGGTGCGTGACAACATGGACCTGTTTCGTCAGCAGCGCTTCGAGGATGTGGAAATCATCACCCGCAGCCAGAAAATGCGCGATCTGCTCAACCTGGTCCACAAGGTCAGCGCCGTACCGGTCAACGTATTCATCACCGGTGAAAGCGGTACCGGCAAGGAGGTGATTGCCCAGATCATTCATCGCAGCAGCGAACGGCAAAAGGGTCCGTTTGTGGCCGTCAACTGCTCTTCGATTCCCGAGCATCTGATGGAAAGTGAATTTTTTGGTCACGAAAAAGGGGCCTTCACCGGTGCCCACGCCAGCCGGATCGGGCGCTTCGAAGAGGCAGGCGAGGGAACCCTGTTCCTGGATGAAATTGCCGACATGCCGCTTTCCATCCAACCCAAATTTTTGCGGGCCATTCAGGAACGGGAGGGGTCACGGGTCGGCAGCAACCGCTTGCGTTCCTACGATTTTCGCCTGATCAGTGCCTCCTATCGTGATCTGCGGGAAGAGGTGGCCAAGGGCAGATTTCGGGAAGACTTGTTTTTCCGACTTTTTTCTGTCGAAATTGCCGTTCCTCCCCTCCGGGAACGCCAGGATGACATCGTGCCCCTGTCGCACATATTCCTGGAACGAACCTGCCAGAAATTCAAAAAACAGGTGACGGGTTTTGCGGCAGAAACCCTGGACCGGTTCGAGAGTTACGACTGGCCCGGCAATGTTCGGCAACTGCAACATGAAATCGAGCGCCTGGTGGCCCTGGCCCCGGAAGGGGGTACCCTGCGTCTGGAGCATTGCTCGCGGCGCATCCTGGACCCTGTTGTCCCCAGCCAGTCGGGGCATGCGGCTCATCCCCCGACCTCTGCGCCCGCCACTTTTTCCCTGGCGGAAAATCGCCGGGAAATGGAAACTCAGCTCATCCGCAGAACCCTCGCCGAGACCGGCGGCAATCGGATCCGGGCCGCGCAGTTGCTCGGTATTACCCGTCAATCCCTGCATGGCAAGATCCGTCTGTACGGTCTGACCGATCTCCAGGCACCTTCCACACCCGGGTCCGGAAAAAGGTCGCCCCAAACCCTGCAAACCACCAGCGGAGACAGACAACCATGCGTGACGGGCAAAGCGGAGACAACACACCATGAGTGACGGAATCATCCGCGATCTCTCGCCGCTGGAATCTGGATGTTGCGTGCCCCTCGTGGAACAGAACCCGGATGGCATCGTTGTCATGCAGCCGGATGGTGCCATCCTCTATGCCAATCCCGCCGCAGAGCGCCTCCTCGGCAAAACCAGGGCCGAACTTGTTGGAACCCACCTGGGTTTTCACCTGCCCGGTGAGGTCAGCACCGAAGTCACCATCTCCCGTGCCGGTCACCCCCCCCGTATCGCCGAACTGCGGAGCGTGAGGGTCAACTGGAAAGAACAGGAACCCGTCCTGGTGGCCACGTTCCGGGAGGTGACCGAACGCAAACGCCTGGAACAGGAGCTGCTGCTGGCCAAGGAGCGCGCCGAAACCGGCACCCGCGCCAAAAACCGCTTCCTGGCCAGCATGAGCCATGAATTGCGGACCCCCCTCAATGCCATCATCGGCCTGACCACCCTGCTGCTGGATCAAAATACCGGACCTTTGACCACACTTCAGGACGACTTTCTGCGGGATGTCCACCGCAGTGGTCACCATCTGCTCTCCCTGATCGACGATATTCTCAACTGGGCCAACTTTGCCCGGGGCGAGATCAACCTGACGCTTTCCCAGGTTGTGGTCGCCGAATTCCTGGCCGAACGCCTGGCCGAAGCCTGTGAAGAGGCCGAGGAAAAAGAGATTCTTTTGACCGGCAACTGGTCCCTGGCCCCGGAGTATGCCCCCATGGATGAAAATCTCATCTCCCGGGTCATGCATGCCTTGTTGTCCAATGCCATCAAATACACCCCGGAAAGGGGAAAGATTCACCTGCATGCAAGGCGGATCGAGGCCGGAGAGATGGAGAATAAATCCCTCCTGGAAATCACGGTCTCCGATACCGGCATCGGTCTGACTCCGGAAGAGATTCAACGTATTTTCGAACCATTCGAAGAGATTGAAGAGCGTGAGGCCATTCCCTATGCCGGTTGCGGTGTCGGTCTCTCGCTGACCCGCAGTCTGGTGGAACTGCATGGTGGACACATTCGGGTCGAAAGCCTTGGCCGCCAGCAAGGGAGTACTTTTTTTCTGCATCTGCCTCTCTGAACCGTCCTTTTCATGCCTTCTCTTTTTGAATTGTTGATTTTGGAATGAAAACCCATGGCCCTGGTGCATGTTCAAAATTGTTGTCTCGGTTTTGGTGGTGGCGCACTGCTTGATGGGGTGGATCTTCCCCTGGAACGGGGTGAACGGGTCTGTCTCGTGGGGCGTAACGGGGCTGGCAAAACCACCTTGATGCGCATCATTTCCGGCGAGCTGCTGCCCGATACCGGAATTGTGGTGCGACAGCCAGGCATGCGCATCACGCGCCTGCCCCAGGAGGTGCCCACCAACCTGGAAGGAAGCGTCTTCGATATCGTGGTCGCCGGTCTGGGCAGGAGCGGCGAGCAGGCAGAACAGGATCATGGCGAGGCCTGGCAGGATCACCAGCGGGTGGTCATGGCCCTGGCCCGACTCGGTCTGGATGGTGCAGGTTCGTTTGCCACGCTTTCCGGGGGCATGAAGCGCCGGGTGCTGCTGGCCCGTGCCCTGGCCCCGGAACCGGATCTGCTGCTCCTGGACGAACCCACCAACCATCTCGATCTGCCGGCCATCGAACGCCTGGAAGAGGTGTTGGCGGATTTTCGCGGCGGCGTACTGTTCATTACCCATGACCGTGCCCTGTTGCGGCGTCTGGCGACCCGTATCGTGGAATTGGACCGCGGTCGGTTGTTCTCCTGGCCGGGGAGTTATGACGACTATCTGCGCCGCAAACAGGCCGCACTGGAAACCGAAGTTCGCCAACAGGAAGAGTTTGACAAGAAACTGGCCCAGGAAGAACGCTGGATTCGCCAGGGAATCCAGGCCCGACGAACCCGCAATCAGGGACGGGTGGAAAATTTGTACCGCCTGCGTCGCCAGCGTCAAGCCCGCATCGAGCGGGTCGGTCAGGCCCGCATGATCATCCAGGAGGCCCAACGTTCCGGAAAACTGGTGGTGGAAACAGAAAACATTCACTACGGCTACCAGGGGATTCCCTGTATCCGCAATTTTTCCACGCTCATTCTGCGCGGCGAAAAAGTGGGCATCATCGGTCCCAACGGGTGTGGCAAGACCACCCTGCTGCAAATTCTTCTGGGGCATCTGGTTCCGGATCAAGGCCAGGTTCGTCAGGGAACGCGCCTGGAAGTGGCCTACTTCGATCAAAACCGCTCCCAGCTCGACGACCTGGCCAGCGTCGCCGACAACGTGGCCCACGGTCGGGAACGCATCGACACCGCCGAGGGGTCCCGGCATATCATCGGTTATCTGGGGGACTTTCTGTTCACCCCGGACCGGGCGCGCTCCCCGGTCAGGATTCTTTCCGGCGGGGAACGCAATCGTCTGCTCCTGGCCCGGCTCTTTGCCCAGCCGGCCAATCTTCTGGTCCTGGACGAACCCACCAATGATCTCGATGTCGAAACCCTCGACCTCCTGGAAGAACGTCTGCTGGAATTTTCCGGCACGGTTCTCCTGGTCAGCCACGACCGGACCTTCCTGGACAATGTTGTCACCAGTTTGCTCGTTTTTGGAGACAACGGCGAGATTCAGGAATATGTCGGGGGGTATTCCGACTGGCTGCAACAACGTCCGCCTCCCCCCTCGCCTGCCGTTTCAAGCAAACCGCCCTCCCCCGCCTCCTCCCCGCAGACAACCCCTGCTCCGGCTGCCGGGGCACGGGAACGATCTGCGCCACGCAAACTGGGTTTCAAGGAGATACGCGAGCTGGAGTCCCTGCCGGCCCGCATCGAAGCTCTGGAAAGCGAACAAGCCACCCTGCATCAAAACATGGCCGATCCGGCCTTTTTCCGGCAGGAAAAAGAGGTGATCCGGGCTGCCAACCAGCGTCTGGAAATACTGGAAAAAGAACTGGTCATATTGTATGCCCGTTGGGAAGAGTTGGAACTCCGAAATAAATAATAATTTCCCGATAAAATTTGATTCAATGGTTATCTGATTATGACAACAAAATACTTGACTTGCATAACGCTTTTAAGCAAAATTTAAACAAAGAATTGGATCGGGAGGTGTGCTTGCTTTGACCTGAGGGGACAGGACAGAAGAATATTGACATGTTTAATTTCAGAAACTTTTTTGTGAAGCCCTACATGAAAGCCCATGGCTACCAACTGGTTCTGGAAGTGGGGGCCGAGGCCGGTCACAATACGGCAGCTTTATTGGAGCTGCCATCCATCTCGACCATTCACGTCATCGACCCCTGCATAGGTCATGCGATCCATCTGGAACAACGATTTGAAAATAATCCTCGGATTATCATCCACAAAGGATTGAGCCTTGAATTTTTTCCAAAAATAACCAAAATATTCGACTGCATCCTCCTGGATGGCGATCACAACTGGTATACCGTACATCAAGAATTGGCCATGATCCGGAAACATCACTTGTTGCGCGAGGGAGGAACAATCCTTTTGCACGATGCTGCCTGGCCTTATGGACGCCGCGACATGTATTTTCTGCCGGAAACCATTCCCGAAGCGTTCCGCTTGCCATACGCCAAAAAAGGGATGGTCAAAAGCCAGTCGGAACTGGTGGAAGGTGGCGTAAATCCCCACCTGTTCAATGCATTGTCAGAGGGAGGACCCCGCAATGGTGTACTCACGGCAATAGAAGATTTTCTCCAGGAACATGAGGATGAATACCAATTTTTCGTCACCGACCATGAATTCGGACTGGGTGTTCTGTTGTTCCGGGGAAAGTGGCATCAACGGCTGTTTCTCCATGGATGGAAAGTTTACGTTGATCTGTATCACGTGATGTTTATCTTCACGGCTCGTACAAAATGTTTCTTCCAGAAACAATTTCCGAAATCCTGTCGATTTCTCAAGCGGATTGCAAGCCGCAAACCGATGTGAAATCTCATGCAAAGTTTGTGTTCAATATTGAATCAGGCTTCATGTGCCTGGAAGTAAAAACAACCAACCAGGTCTGAAATCCGGTAGCAAACCCATGACCATGCCTACTTCCCCGACCACACCATCACCAGACACATCCCCGCACGCACCCTGGTATTTACGGCCTTTGTGCGTCTGGGTCTGTATTGCGCTGGTGGGACCCCTGGCCATTCCCCAGTTGTTGTTCTCGCCCTGCTTCAGTCGGCGCAGCAAATGGATCCTGACCACGCTGCTCCTCCTGCTGACGGCCTTGATCATCTATGCCCTTCATCTACTGACCACTCTCCTGGGAAACGGGACCCTGGACGAGATATTCCAGATATTGCAAAACCCCAACCTGGGTTTGGGTTGAACGGCTGGCTGATTTACAAACGGCGCAAAGACAGCCAGGAAAAAGGGTGGCCGCCACGCAGATCGATGCCATGAATCCAGTCCCGGCTTTTCAGTAGACAAACCTGGCCACCTCGACCAGCTCGCCGGGACGGCGCATGGGAATGGTGTGGGTTTGCAGCTTTTCGTCGGGGGTGCCTTCCTCGCTGACCACAGTGATGGTGGCCACGGTGACCGGGGCGTTGCCCTGTTTCCCGGACCGCCATCCGCCACCATAATAGTTGACATAAACCAGATAATTCCCGGGCGGTGGGGCCGGATGGGCGAATATTTCCGGACCATATCCCGTGGTGACATCCACATCCAAGGCCCCGCCGCTGGCGATGACCCGGTTGGCGTAAAAGCAATGCTCCCCCTTGGGGGTGATGACGTGAAGATCGATGTCGGTGGCGTTGCTGTCCCAGGCCAACACAATGCGCAAACGGGGACGCAGTTTTTCGTTGTAGGCCTCGTAAAACTGCCGCCGCACCACGGCAGAACGGTCGGGAGAACGAATTTCCACACTGTTGGAGCCGGTCCCGAAAAAGTAGGGACGACTGAACCTGTTCCCGTCATGGAGCAACAGCGGCATGGGTACACCGTTGACAATCAGCATGTGGGGCGGATTCTGACCGCTTGGGGTGCGCCCGGGTTGCACGCCCCCGGGGGTTTTGTCAATCTTGGGTGCCTGGCCGATGGAGCCACGAATCAGGGCTGTTTGTTGCCTCCTCCGGCCCGCTTCGTCAGCAGGCTCTTCGGTGTTGACAAAAGAGGCGGGATAACGCACCACCTGGGTATAGGCAACCTCTTCGCCAAAGGAGTTGCGCCACCCACCCAGGGGTGCTTCCAGAATGATGGGGTGGTCAGCCACCTCTTCATTGGCTTGGCCAATGGTTCCCAAAGCCAGCCAGAGCAGGGCCACCAACCCAATCAGCATGCGTTTCATCGCTCTTCCTCTCCCCTGGCCAATGGTTCCCAAAGCCAGCCAGAGCAGGGCCACCAACCCAATCGGCATGCGTTTCATCGCTCTTCCTCTCCCAATGCCAAAACCCGGGCCATATCCTCGATCCATATTTCGTTCCGGGCCACGGGATGGTGCCGGAATGCCCAATGGAGATATTCATGGGCCAACGACAGCCGTTTTTCGGCGTCATGCAAATATGGCAGGTGAATTTGTCCTTTCCCCAGATTGTTGACCACATGGGGATTGCCTGCCGCTTCCTGGCAGACTTCCAGGGGACCGGGAGGTTCATATCCCGGATATTGTGCCAGGTGACGCCCCCAGACACCCTCCCGGAAAGCCAGCCACGCCTCGGCCCGAAAATCCCGCCCGCAATGCGGATGCACGTCATCTGCCGCTGTCACAGCCATCATCCAGAAGAAACACCCTGCAAGCACAGCCGACGCCACCACTGCCGACACCATGCTCCAGAACGTACCCCAGTAAATCTTCATCGCCTCCCCAATCACTCAGAAGCTGCCTATTCACTCCCGGATAAAAAAAATTGGATAGAAAGATTTTATTGGGGCTCCGCCCCAAACCCCGCCAGGAGGAAGGGCACAGCC
>JADGCO010000006.1:0-9507 GCA_015228935.1 Magnetococcales bacterium
CGCCAAGAGGAAGGGCACAGCCCTTCCTCCTGGACCTCCTTCCCAGTTTTTCATTTGTTTTATTTTTTGATTATCAGGCAGCCTCTGGGTGTTCATCGAATCACCAGCACCGGAGGTTGACTTCCCCGGGCATGCTCCCCCGGGTTGACCATGGAAAAATAGCGCACCGGCGGCAGATTCATGCTTCCCCGCAAGGGAAAACGCACCAGATGGCGGAATGTGTGGACGCCTGCTTTTTTCCGCATGCCCCTGGCAAAGTCGGGGACAGGAACAACGTAACTCCCCTCAATCATTTCGGCGTGCGTCTTCGGTAACAGAAGCGGTTCCCCTTTTGCTTCTTCCCCCTCCCCCTCCGCCTCCCTCTCCGCCGCATCTTCTTCCACCCCCTGTACCCCCATGCCCCAGGTGAAAGGTTCCAGCTCCGCCCCCGGTGGCAGGGGAACCTCCAACAGCCCGAAACGACGGTTCACGCCATGCGGATCCAGGGTGATCGCATCGAGATAAAGGGCCGTGGCATCCAGAGGTTCCCCAGGCGCAACCCGTCTGGCCTGAAAGAGAACCTCGACGGGTTGTTTCCCACCTTCATAATCCGGTTTGGGACGCTCCTTGACCGGTGTCAAAAGATAAAGCTGTCGCCGAATATCCAGGTCAATCGTGTTTGTCAGGGGCTGCGGGTCCGAATAGGTCAGGTAGGCGGTCAGATCCGGGAGGGGATCGCCGGCGAGGTTGATCTCCAGCCTGTTTCCCGCCGGGCCGGGATGGTGCCACGCCACACTTCCCACCTGCGTGGTTTGCCGAATCCACGGTTGTTCCAGGTCGGGAATTTTTCCCGCATCTTCCGTCCGCCCCCCGCCCAGGGCACGATGGACAAAAATCAGGGCCAAGGCCCGATCCAGGGTGGGAGCCTGTTCCGAAATGTTGGCCAGAATGGTTGCGGCCTCCTCTTCAGCCACCCTCTTGCCGCCCATCCGCACCCGATGCAACAGGTGCAGTGCCTGGGAAAAGGCATCGGCACGCCGGCGGATGCGTTCCCCGGCCTCCTGTGCCGCTGCGGTAAAACCGGACATGTTGTTTCCCGTGTCGCCCAACAGCTCTTCCAGCAACAGCAAAGCAAAATCCCGCCCCTGGGGCGTCTGTTTGTCGGACAGAATCTGGCTGGCCAGGGGATTCTGCCCCTCGCCAGCCAAGGCCTTCGGCCCCTCGCCGGCCTGGGCCTTCGGCCCCTCGCCGGCCTGGGAATGCAGCTCCTTGAGCAAGGCTTCGGCCACCCCGGTGGCTTGATTGCGCACCGGCAGACGCATCTCCCCCGCCAACCACAAGGCAAGGGCACGCAACAGCAGGGGTTGATGGGCATGGCCGGCGTGATAAACCTGCAAGGCCTCCAGCCAGTGTTCCTGCGGGGCATCCAGGCCAAGGGCCGTCAGGGCCAGATGGTCGGCAAAATAGGCGTAGGCGGTAAAAAAGGGATCGCCCCTGGTTTGCGCACCCCACCAGGTAAAACCGGCATCGGGACCAGCCATCTGGGCAAGACGAAAACGCTGATTGCTCAACCGATCCCGCAGCCGCTCCAACAGAGCCGGATCTGGAGAAAATTGGCGCAAGGCACCATAGGCCAAAGCCAGGGGAATCAACCGGCTGGCACTCTGTTCAACACAGCCGTAAGGATACTCCACCAGTCCGGCGGCCACCCTCTGCAACTGGGAGTCCACGCCCCGGGTCAGGATGACCCGTATATCCCGTGCCCCCGACGGCAGATGGATTCTGGTGGTGCGACCGGTCAGGGCCACCGTCTGGGCCACCGTGTCACGCCACTGGTTGGGAACCACGCCGAGCCGGGTCTCCAGACGGTCCACCACCTGGTTGTCGATGGTCAGCACGCTGTCAATGACCCGGTCGGCGTCGGCCTTGAAGGACAGGGAGATGTGGTTGACCCCGGGCACCAGGCGCAGCTCCCGGGGGGGATCGTCGCCAAATTGCAGGGTTGCCTGTTTTGCCTCCTGGGCCATGTTGAAAGCCATCAACACAGTGTTCACCTCATCCCCCTGTCGGAAACGGGTGGGGCCGCTCCACTTGAGATAGGCCGGCTTTTCCGAAACCAGGAAAGAACTCTGTTGCCCCATCTCCCCGGCAGGTGTGGTTGCCCGGGCCGTGATGCGCCAACGGGTCAGGGAGTCGGGCATGATGAAGGAAAAACGCCCCCGTCCCTGCTCGTCCGTCCTGAGTCGGGGCAACCATGCCGCCGTATCCAGGTTTTCCCGGCGCGGGCGCTCCAGCAGTTTGACGGGCCGGTTGAAACGGGCCGGTGTCTCGCCGTCCCGGGCGGGAATCGCCTGGTCGTAGGTGAAAAAATTGAGGCTGGAAAGGGTGCGCACCTGATTGCGCCGCCAGTGACCAAAGAAGTCCCGAATGTCGGGGGCCAACTCCGGTTGCAGCACGTAGACCATTTCGTCCACCACGCCCACAGCCAGTTGGGCAGCAACCGGTTTTTCCGCCACCGTGGTGCGCATTTCGACCGTCACCCGTTCACCAGGGCGATAGACCGGACGGTCCGGGGTCAGGGCAATGGCAATGGGAGCATTTTCTACCCGGATTCCCTTGTTCTGGAAATAATATTTTCCATCCTGCAAAACAGCGACCGACAGGGTCAGGTTGGGCTGAAACAGGGTCGTGACGGGAATGGCCGCTTCCCACTGGGTGGGCGTGCGTCGGGTCAGGCGCAGCCAATCGGCCCCCCTGGAGAGAAAGCCATGCTGGTATACCCTGTCCCGTTCCAGGGTCAACAACGCCTCCTGCACCGGGGCGGGAAAGGTGAGCAGGGCCTGTACCGTCTCGCCGGGGCGATAAGAATCCTTGTCCAGCACCATGGAAAGTTTGTCGGGGGGTGTTTTCATCCCCTCCCCCGCCACCCAGTGCGCGAGGGTTCCCATGTTGCGCTGCTCCCCGACCTGCAACTCAATCTGGTAGGAGCCGGGTTTGTCGAAGGTGATGAAAAAATGATCTCCCTGCACCGTTCCCCGTTCGGTTACGCCGCCCTCCAGACGCTGCAACAACCAGGTCACGGGCTGCCCCCCCGAGTCGGTGGCAGGACGCCGCACCGTAAATTTGACCTTGGCACCGGGTTGGGTGATGCGCTGCCCGGTCTCAATCCGGTAGGGCGGTGTTTCCGCCTCCACGAGCAGATCGCGTATGGCCGACACTCGATAGGAGGTGGCGTCAGAACCCACCACGCGCAACGTCAGACGGCTGGGTTGTTCCACCGGAGGGAGGGTAAAACGGACAGACCCCTCCTGATCGGCGGTCAGACTGGTCTGGGTCAGTTGGACGGGAAAGCGCCCCTGCTGGCGATGTTCGTAGTCGGACATGGCCAAGGTTTGGGCGCGCAGGCTCAGTTCCAGGTTCAATCCGACCACGGGTTGTCCCCCGGGATGGCGGGCACGAATCACCCCGGAGAGGGTTTCACGGGTTTTGAACGATTTTTTGTCAAAATGGATGTCGATGTCATAATGGGGCCTGGCATAATTGGCCACCCGGAAGGAGGCGGCATAGGGTTCGTTCCGATAGATCAGGCGCAGTGTATAGCCGCCGGGCGGGGCCTGATCCGGGAGTTGAAAGGCCCCATCGCCCCCCCCTGCCGGGTCAAGATGAAAAGTGGTGGAAGCCACCGGGGCACCCGTGGGATCAAGCGCCGTCAGGTGAATGGGACCGGCCTTCAGCAGCTCCGATTGCCGGGCATCCTGAAATCGGCGCCCCACCAGCTTGAAGCGTACCGTATCGCCGGGACGGTAAAGGGGGCGGTCGGTGAAGGCAAACAGTTTGGCGTTGTGAATCTCGCTGTCATAATAAAAATTTTCCGACACATGAACCCCGCCGTGGCGGTCCCGGGCGATGAGATAGGAGCGTTCCGGGGTGGGTTGATCGAACACGGCAGTTCCGTCGTTGCCGGTGACCTGGCTTTGCAGGGTTCCGGCACCATCGGTGAGCAGCAATTGGGTCCCGGGAGCGAGGGTGCCGTTTTGCTTGTCAGCGGTCCAGACAAACAACTGGTGCCCCGATGTCTTGGTGATTGCCGCCGTGTCCGAAACAAAGACCAGGGTCACGGCACGATAGGTTCCGAGCAAACCTTCCACCAGATAAAGCCCGGGAGACAACTCGCCCAGGGGAAGGGGAACGTTTCCCTTGCGCACCCGGACAAATTCGTGACTGGAACCGGCCACCTTGACATTCCCGGGTGGCTGAATGGGTTTGGCCTGCCACAGGGGATAGCGAAACCGGCTGAGCAGGGGAAATTCCGTCAGCGGGGCGTATTGCGGATTGTCCTCGAACCGGGTTTTATAGGTGTGGGCCGGGGCTTGTTTGAAGCGCGGTTCCCGGGCAACGGCCCTGGTCCGGGCTTCAGGGGCAAAAATGCGCTGCCACCCCAGGCGGGATTTTTTATACCACACGTCCCACACATAGTTCATGGCATTGGCGAGTCCTTCACCGTCGTAGCGACCGGGCACCCGCACCCGGTGCAGGTTCGATTGTTTGCGCAAAAATTCCAGGGGGTCTGGAATGCGATAGACGAGGATGTCCACGCCAGTGTAGGCATGCAACGCCCAGCTCGGCCCCTCCAGACGAATGACAGCCTTTTCCCGACTGGTAAAGCCGGTGTCGGCCAGCAAAAAGAAGGTGTCGCCCTCGGCCATGACGTAGCCGCTCTCCTGAATGCCCAGCAACCCGTACTCCCGCTCGGCGGCAGACCGGGCTGGAAGGGTCAGAAGGGCAAGAAAGAGAAGCGATAGACGCCCAAAAAATTGGAATTTTCGCTGCGGGGTTGCCACCGTGAATCCTTCCAGTTGAGTAGCTTTTCCAGGGAAACGGCACGCAGGCCATGATCTTCGGGGGTTGCGACGCCGCGATGGTAGGCCACGCCGTCGCCGGTCCAGATCATCAAGTGTTGATCGTCCCCCTGATCATAAAACAGCAGGTCGCCGGGGGAGGCCTGCAAGGGATCCTTCCCGACAAATTCGGTATTTTCCTGCACGAGTCCAAGGGCCGTGACATGGGGACCCGGAATGCCGGCGGGGGTTTGCCAGCGGTTGTACAGTTGTTGCTGGGCGGGGCTGAGAAGGAGTTCCGGCGGGGTTGGAGCGGGACTCAACCCGCTGGCCTGCCGCCAGCGTTTATCGTGGGGGCGGAGTGTTTCGTTGACCGCGAAGCGGACCAGACTGGCGCAATCCCGCTCCACCCAGCGGGGGGATGGTCCGCCCCGCAACACCTCGCCAATGATGCGCACAAACCAGGAACGAAAGAGGGATGCCTGTCGTGCATCCAGCCGGATTTGTTCCGTTCCGGCCTGCATCGGGGGGGATTCCGCCCTGCGTCCCCTGTTTGCAGGGTGTGGATCTGCCTGCTCTCCGGCCTGCTCCATCGGGTTCGAGGCGTTGTTTGCAGGTCCCTGGGTCGCTGGTTCGGGACGGCCTTCTGGATCCGGAAGCGGGTTTGCCTGTGCCAAAACCGTGCCTGCAAGCAGCAACGCCAGGGCCGGCAACACGGTCCGGCTTCCCGGCAAGAACGCCCGGTTGTGGATCAGGGCGCAACGGGCGGGCGGGCATGCCATGCGAGCGGCTCCCAGATGTGCGCCTGCCGGGGTGTTGCCAGATTGTAGGCAGGCAAGGTGGCGATTTGATCCAGCAGCGGCAAAAAGCGTTTTTTGACGCTGGCGTGAAAGACAGGCTCCGAGGTGGGGGGCAGGCTGTCGGCGAGGGTTTTGCGCAACAGTTCCGCCAGCGATCCGGGAACGACGGTCAGGCTCACCTCTCTGCCGCCCTTGTCCAGGGTGTCGGCCAGGGCCGGATAGGATTTGTCCAGCACGCCCAGGGTCCGGTCGGCCAGGGATTCGTCCGGGGTGAGGATCAGGGTATCGTGGCACAGGGCAAGGACCACGGAAAAGTAGCGTTTGAAACGCATCTCTTTTGCATGAGGACTTTGTTTGGAATCGAGCGGGGCCGAGGCCGCACTGACTTGCCGTCGCCACACCTTGCCCCCTGCACAGGGGGTTTCCTCGACCGGCAGGGGATTGTGATTCAGGGCGGGGGTGGTCTTTCCGGTCTCCGCTGGTCCGGATGGCGGGGCATCCCCCCTTGCCTGCTCCCGGGTGACAGGCAAGGGGCCTTCCCGGGTACCAATCGTGTGTGCAAAGAGGGTGCCCAGCAGTGGCAACCAGGCTTCCCGTCCCTGTGCCACCGGCAACACCGCGATGGGGGTATGCAACCGGGAGTTGCCGTACCAGCAAATGGCAGCGGGGGGACGCAAATGGTTAACGAGTTCGGGCAATGCGGGGTCGTTCCGGAGTTGCTGGAGGTAGTGCAGCAGCCTGGGTTTGTCCACCGGCAGGGCCAGGCAGAGTGCCGGGGCGGCGGGGAGACGGGTCCATAAATCTTCGGGCGGGGGGGTAGCGGCGTTGGTCAGCAGGGTGGTCCGCCACCCCTTGTCCGGATTGAAGTCAAGGCGCAGGGTTTCCAGTGCCGGGAAAAAGTGCTGGTAACCGAAGGAGATATAGGATGCCTGGGCAGCCAGGCGATGGGTCTCTTGCAGGGGTGGCAGGCGCAGGCCGACTCCCAGGGAATCCGGTCCGGCGCTGGCAAAAAATTGGCCGATGGCTTCCAGGCGTTGGGCATTGCCTTGGGGATCGAAGAGGGTGGGATCGGTGTGGATTGCCAATTGGTTGCGATAGACCGCCACCTGGAGACGATGCCGGGGGGTATGCTGGATGCGCCAGAGGGTATAGCTGTCGCCGTTGGGCAGTTGAAAGTCGCCCTGCCTGGACAACTGCGTATCACCCCTGGCCAGTTTGGAGAGTGCCTCGACAAAGTGCCACAATCCTTTTTTCGGCAGCAGGAGCAGATAATCCTTGAGTTTGCCATCCTGGTTTTTCCACAGGGCAACCTGGGCCGGGGTATTGAGAACATGGGCGATGATTTTGTCGCCCACGCCCATCTGGTGTTCGTAGGCGAGGCGGCGGAAGGTTCCTTCCAGGGTGAGGCGGTTTTCGTTGCGTTCGTAGTAATTGACCAGCTCTTCGGTGAGCAGATTGCCGAGCAGGGGGATGGCGAGCAGGTCCCTGGGCAGTTTGGAGAGGGCGCGGCTCTGGATGACCACATCGGGGTGGAAGAGCCGGTCCCTGGGCAGGGGGACCGGGGGGGATTTGGGGGGCTGTTCCGGGTGCCTTGGCAGGAGATTCCATGTCGCCAGGGTCCCCAGCAACACCCCGATTGCAATCCAGCCCCGGCGGGATGAAAACATGACCACCTGGATGACTCCCGTTTCATGAACGCACGTCAGGACAGGCTCCCAGGATGACATGTTTTCCCCCGGAACAACAAGTCAAATAACATAAAAATTTTTTGGCCGTTTCGCAGGCCCAGGTCAGGAATGTCTTGTCCGGGAAAAAGGCGTGGAGTTGAAAAAAGTGCTGGCTGTATCCCAAAAAATCCTCAAAATTATTCAATCCCTGGGCAGAAAAAAAGGGATGACCAAAAGCTGCGGGTCTTCAGCGTTCAATCGGCATCGGGGCTGTCCATGGGCACCAGATAAAGATGACCATGTTGCACCCCGGCTTCTGCCATGATGGCCTGGGCATGGTTGCGGATCCGCTGCACGACACCCCGCAAAACAGCCACTTCCAGACAACGTTCCTGATCCAGATGAATATGCAGGGTCGCATTGACCAGATCATGCTCACTGTGCTGCATGCTCGTCAACCGGCGTGCCAACTCCCGCTTGTGATGATCATAGACATAGACGACCGCCCCCACACCCGCCAAAGACCCCTCTTCCGCCAGTTTGACCGCCGCAAGCTCCTTGCGCAGCAAATCCCGCACCGCCTCGGACCGGTTTTTGTACCCGCGCAGATGCATCAACGCATCAAACTGCTGCGCCAACTCCTCGTCCAGGGAAATGGTGAATCTTTCCATATGGCTCATCGAATCTCCCCCCCTCCAGCATGACCAGGGTTTCCAATACCAAACCCGACGGATACGCAAAAAATCAAGGCCTGACCCAATGCCAACGCCGCACATTCCACGACAGGATTGAACGATCCAAGTTGACAGTGTCGCACCCGGTCACATAGGATGCGCAACCAGGAATGAGAAGAAAAAAAAAATCTTCATAACATGGATCGCCAAGGGAACGCCGATGCACATGTCCGATGCCTTGTTGTCCGTGGAAGTCGGGGTTGGTTTCTGGCTGGTCAGCGGAGCGGGCATTGCGCTCAGTTCCCGCAAGGTGCAAACCCACCAAACGCAGGCCATGGTCCCCATGATGGGCATGTTGGGCGCTTTTGTCTTTGCCGCCCAGATGCTCAATTTTTCCATTCCCGGCACCGGCTCCAGCGGCCATCTGGCCGGCGGCATACTCCTTTCCATCCTGTTGGGTGGCCATGCGGCCTTCCTGGTGATGGCTTCGGTACTCGTGGTCCAGGCCCTGCTGTTCGCCGACGGCGGCCTGTTGGCCCTGGGAGCCAACATGGTCAATCTGGGGATCATTCCCTGCTATCTGGTGTATCCCCTGCTGTGCCGCCCTCTGCTCGAAAACAGCTCCAAGTCGGACAAAATAAAGCGCTTAAGGGTGATCCTGGCCACCATCCTGACCGCACAACTGGGTTCCTTGGGGGTCGTCCTGGAAACTTGGCTCTCCGGCAGGGCCGACCTCCCTTGGCAACCCTTCCTGCTGGTCATGCAACCCATTCAACTGGTCATGGGTACCCTCGAAGGGTTTATCACGGTTGCCGTATTACGGTTTTTGCACCATGCGCGGACCGAGTGGCAAGGAAATTTCCAGTCCGCCCAGATCGGCAAGGCCGTTCATGCCGGGATGGAGTCCGGAATCAGGAACAGGAAGGAACGCCCCCGTCTCCCCCTGGTGGCCGGCCTGGCCTTGTTGTGCGCCACCGTGCTGCCCTGGTATGCCTCGACCAAACCGGATGGTCTGGAGTTTTCCATCGCCCGTTTGTCCGCAGCGACCGGATTGCGCCAATCGCCGGGCATTGTTCACCAGGATCTGGCGCAACTCCAGCATCGCCTGGCCCTGATGCCGAAATATGAGCTGAAACAACCGGACCTCCAGGCCGGTCCCCATCAACCCGGAGAGACCCCACATCCGGCAGGTCCCCAACAACCCGGAGAGACCCCACATCCGGCAGGTCCCCAGCAACCCGGAGAGACCCCGAATGCCGCAAAATCCCCGGCAGGGTCGCGCCATCCGGAATCGCGCAGTCTGGACATACAGGCCAATCAAAACCGTCCCTGGGGAACCCCGGACGCTGAAAAATCCCTGGCAGGCCTGCTGGGCGGCATCGTGACCCTGGGCCTGCTGCTGGGCGTGGGATGGCTGTCGGCCCCGCGCCGGAGGAGCGCTACTGCCGATCCAACACACGAATAACTTGTTAATTTCAAAAAAAAAATAATAAAGAAAAAACGAATGAAAAACTGGGATGGAGGTCCAGGAGGAAGGGCTGTGCCCTTC